>CAYPWI010000265.1:283-3807 GCA_964414395.1 uncultured Ruminococcus sp. | reverse complement strand
GTTCTATTACGCCACCTTGTCCATTTTCGTTCGTAAATTTTGGGGAAACTTAAAAGAAAGGAAATTTTTATGGAATGGACATTTGAAGATGAACTCACAGAGATATCTTGTATGGTGGAGCGGCTTGGTACAACTGCTTGGGCTGCTGCTTGCGCATCGTTTGCTCCCGAAAAGAGCGAAGAAACGCTCGATGCTGTTCTGCATAG
Source organism: uncultured Ruminococcus sp. (assembly GCA_964414395.1). Lineage (GTDB taxonomy): Bacteria > Bacillota > Clostridia > Oscillospirales > Ruminococcaceae > CAG-115. Next base: position 3,601 of record CAYPWI010000265.1, on the reverse strand, counting down.
CATAGCAGGTTTGAGCGAGCATATCAGTGAAAAGCTTGATAAGATCATAGCTGAACATTTCGGCAAATAAACGAAAACAGAAAGGGGGTTACAATATGGATTATGATGAATTTCGCAAGCTCTACCGCGATTTAATGGGGCTTAGAGGCTTGCTTTACGGTATGTCGGATAGTATTCAAAACGGAACGGATATAGACGAAGCCGAGCCTATGCTTCTCGCCGAGATCGCCGAGCGCTGTGCCGAAACGGTCAAAGACCAGCTCGAGCGGCTTGAAAAAGGCGGAGAACAGAATAGCTGACACATAATAACCAACGGAGCGCGGGAAACCGCGCTTTTGTTTTCTGAGAAAACGCCTTTTTGTCGGTTTTTCTCTGAAAAAGTACAACATCAAGCGCGGAGTGTACGGGTCTTTACAGATATTTTTCCGTTTTGTGCAGACGGAAGCGAAAAGCCATACAGCCGCTCGTATTTGCACTCTAAGCGGCTTTATATAAAGCGACAGGAAATTTACCCATGTTTGGCAAAGTCCCCTTATAGCGCGAAATAACCGCCACTCAAAAGCAAAGGCTGGAGCGGCGGCTGATGCTTATTCGATAAATCCTTAAATATGAGCGCTAGGGAACGATCAGTTTATCTTCCGCGCCCGGCATAGATACCGGAAGCACCGTCCGCTCTCTGTGCCGCGAAAATATCTTCTTGGTACTGCCGCCCGACTTCAACGCCGCTGGGCATTTGCATGATTATCTCAACATGAGCTATCGGTAAAGGCGGACCCTGAACTGTAGTTGCTAGGCTTTGACCATCTGGGAATTTGTATGCTGGCTCCGTGACTGTTGCCGTCGGGATTCCCACAGTTGTCGTTCCACCTATATTGGCTGACGGCGCGAACTGCATCATGCTGGGCGATTTAAACGACATCGGGTTGTCATTCTTCATTATATTAGGGGTAATACCATCATCTTTCCCGAATATAAGGTTCATAAGGTCAAAGTCCTTGAATGCGTCTGCTATGCCACTGATGATATTCTCACCAAGTTCTATACCCGAATTGATGAGGTCGCTTGCAAAACTGCCTATTTTTTCTCCTATGCCTGTTACCAAGTCTTTCAAGCCGTTAGCGAGCGCCGATACTATGCTCCCTACGCTCGACACAAGCCCTTTAAACGGCTTTATGCCGCCGTCTAGCATGGTATCAAGATTTTCCTTTGAAAGCAAGCCTTTGACCCCGTTGAGCAGCCCATCTATGATCTTAGGCAATGAGTCGGCTATGGCAGACACAATATCATCTATATTGTTAACAAGCGCTTCAAAAAGTTTCAACCCGCCGTCGATCATTTTTTGGATATTCGTCGGTGACAAAAGCCCCTTTTCTTTGTCAGTCAGCGCTGTTATGATTTTCGGAATAGCGTCCGTAACCGCCTTGATTATAGCGGGAAGATTGCTAACAATTGAAGAGATAAGCGTCACGCCCGCGTCGATTATATCTTGCAAGTTATCATTGAAGAATTGGACTATATTCTCGATAATAACAGGAAGCTTGTCTACGATTTTGGGTATTGCCTTCATAATCCCATCAGCCAAGCCGAGAATTATATCAAGCCCCGCGTCAAGCAGTCCCGTTAGCGTGTCGGGGTCGGTCAGAACGTCCTCGATCTCAAGCGCCACATCGGTGATAGTCTGCGTGATCTCGCTGATATTCTCGGAGATACCCTCTGCAAGCGTCTTGACTATCTCAAGCCCCGCTTTGACGATATCGGGGAGTTTTTTCGTTATGCCGTTAAACAGCGTCGTAACGATCTTGAACGCCGCGTCCGTTATAGGTTTTACGTTCTTCGTGATACCGTCTATCAGAGCGTCTATCAGTTTTACGCCTGCGTTCAAAACGGAAGTTATAAGCTTATCGTCCGTCAGCATAGGAATGATCTTTTCGGACAACAGCGGGCTTATCTGCTCTATAGCCGTACTTATACCGCCGAGAATTTCCTCAATGCGCGGGATAATGTTTTGAGCAGCCGTGATCGCGCTGTTCGCGAGGTCGGTCAGCAAGCCGCCGATATTGCCGCCCCCGCCCTTTGCAAGTTCGACAGTAAAGTTCTCCCATGCGGACTTCATCGAAGCGACGCTTCCCGAAATGGTGGCGCTGGCTTCTTTTGAGGTCGTGCCGGTGATACCCATTTCGTTCTGAATAACGTGTATAGCCTCTACAATATCAGCATAAGAGTTCAAATTATATTCTACATTGGCAAGTTCAGACGCATCGCGCAAAAGTCGTTGCATTTCCTCTTTTGTGCCGCCGTAACCGAGTTTAAGGTTGTCAAGCATTGTATAGTTTGCTTTTGCAAATCCTTGATACGCGTTCTGAACGGCTTCCATAGAAGTACCCATTTTGTTCGCGTTATCAGCCATATCAACAATGGCTAAGTCTGCAAGTTCAGAGGCTTTTTTTATGCTGTCTGCGGTTTTAGTACTCGCGTTGTTAGATGCTGTTGCTGCCTTTACCTGCTTTTCATTGGCGGCTTTGATCTGAGCAAGCTTATCTTCATTCGCTCTTTTGAGTGCCTTTAATTCCTCGTCACGCTGTTGCTGGAGCAACTCAATATTCGCGTCCTTGTTCTTTTTTGCTTCTGCAATTCGCTGTTTCCAGCTTTCCTGTTGCTCCTTATATTGATCTTCAAGTGTCCTTTTAGTCGCTTTGAGTTCTGCTTTCAAGCTAGCCTCAAGTTGGTCTATGTCTTGCTGTTCGCCGCGCCCCGTACTCTGTATCAAAGCCGCTGAAAAACTGGTCACGGTCTCCATATACTCATTTGCGGATAAACCCGCCGTTTTATATGCTTTATCTGCGTTATCTAAAACGCTTTTTTGCGTTTCGAGCATGGAGTTGTATTCATCTTTGACCTCATCAATGGTCTTGCCTTGTTCTTTTGCGTATTCTTCAAGGGATTTTCCTCCCGCGCCGAACAGCGTTTCAACACCGCCTACAAGCTGCTCGTAGTTGGCGTAAGCGTCAAGAGATTTCTTAGACATAGCGGAAACGGCGGTCACGGCAGCGCCTGCCGCCGCTGTTATCGCCGCGCCCGCTGCTTTTGCCGCATTGCCAAGTCCAGCCTTGAGCTTCGAGCCGAAACTGTCCGCTTCTTCTGCCGCTTCCTTTATTCCTTTGTCATAACCGCTCCGATTGAGCGTCAAGACTGCCGCTAATTCAAATAAATTCCTTTGTGCCCTCCACATCTGCATATTATCGCACTTGCTTTCCACTTTCGCGGGGTTTGTCGGAAATAAAAAAAGCGTGGTCAGTGCATTTCTGCACTAACCACGCT
>CAYPWI010000265.1:0-273 GCA_964414395.1 uncultured Ruminococcus sp. | reverse complement strand
GGTTCTTCCCGCCCACCGCTCAGAGCGGGGAAATATATTCAGTTGTTTAATTATATTTTACCACAAACATCACGCTTTGTCAAGCGATTTCAGAGGTTTTTACTTGTCGCTTTTTATCTCTGATCCAAGCTCTCTAAGGCTCTTACTCAATTCGTCCTCTGTTTGCTCATTGTCGCCGCCGTTCCTGCTCAACGCCGCGTATTTGTCGATCAGAATTGCCATTGTGGTTGCTATCTGCTGCGGTGGTACCTTCGCGTATCGTTCCGGTTTCTT
>CAYPWI010000264.1:0-3811 GCA_964414395.1 uncultured Ruminococcus sp. | reverse complement strand
CAGAGCATAGTTCTGGAATACCATCGCAATATCTCTGTCACGCGGAGCAACATCGTTTACAAGCTTGTCGCCGATAAACAGCTCGCCCTCGGAGATCTCCTCCAGACCCGCGATCATACGCAGAGTAGTGGATTTTCCGCAGCCCGAAGGACCGACGAGAACTATAAACTCCTTATCCTTGATATTCATGGTAAAGTCCGTCACAGCGGTAACGCCGCCGGGGTAACGCTTGTAGATGCCTCTAGCCGATAAACTTGCCATTTCAAAAACCTCCTGAATATATAATGTCGGGACACCCCGCGTGCTCCGCGGAATATCCGTGATCAACTCTACTAATATAATACCAAAACATTAAAAAAAATAAAAGAGCCTAAACCAACAAATATTTTCCGACTCCTTTATATATTTTCACCAACAATTACAAAATACATTTGCAAATCCGCTTATTTGATTGGCATTTTGCACAAAAAAACCGCCTGATTTGCTCTGACGGCGCTGACCAAACTAATTTTTTGTAACATCTCACAAAGAACCGCGCCGCATTTTGTCTAATTTGGCACAACATATTGTGCCGTGTTTTCCGATCGGCACCAAAAGGCATAGCAATATATGGGAAAAGCATAGCGGCGAGTCTTTCAACAGTACCATAGCGGTTTTTGGGGAACGAGACGCTTAATTTGCATATCTTTTGGCTTTCCGGAATAAGATTAAGCGGACAGGAACGCGTATGCTTTCATTCGTGAACATAAAAGAAAGATCGGGAGGTCGTGTTATGGCAGGCAGAAAAGCACATTCGGGGAAGACGGCGGTCTTCGGGGTACTGCTGTTGTTGGCGGCGGCGCTGTGGTGCGTGTTCAGGATCGCGGTCAAGCCCAACCTCGGGATACCGGGCGCGACCAACGCGGAACGTATCGCTTACATAAGCTCATTCGGCTGGGAGACCTCCCCCGTGCCCTCAAACGTGGAGGAGATACGCATCCCCGCGCGGTTCGACGAGGCTTACGAACAGTACAACGCGCTCCAGAAGGAGCAGGGCTTCGACCTGAAAAAATACTGCGCGGTCGACTGTCATAAGTATACATATAAAGTACGCAACTACGAGGGAGCCGATCCCGTTGTTCCGATAAACGTCAACCTGATCGTCGCGAACGGCAAGATCATCGCCGCCGACATCTCTTCCGCGGAAGCCAACGGCTTTGTGGCGGCGCTCGCGAAAAAATAGCCGCGGAAACAATGTCTCAGTATGTTGAAAATAATGTGAAAATCGCTTGACAGCGGCGGCGTTTTGATGTAAAATAATATTGTGGTTTTTGAATAACCGTCAAAAACGCCAACGGTCTGACAAATTTCTTCGGAGGATCCTGAAAAATGAAAGAATTCCACGATTCGCGCAAACGCGTTTTTGCGTCTTTTTGTATTGCCGCCGTGCTGCTGCTTTCGGGCTGCAATGATCCCAGGTCGGTAAACACCTCGGGCGGATTGCTGGGGTCGCGTTCGGGATCCCGCGGAAGCTCCGAGGAGGCGATAACGCCCTCCTCCGATATAGATCTTCACAACATCTCGTTCGACCTTATCCGCGATCCGATAAATACGCGGAATTTACGCATCGACGACGGCGTGGTGACTATATCGGGCATGACGGGGGAGCAGGGTCTTGAAAATATCACCGCGAATTTTCCGTCTGAAGTCGATTTCAAGCGAAACGGAAACACCTTCGTCTGCACGATAGTCTGCACCACGCTGCGCGGCGGATATGGAACGATAGAGTTTGAGAACCGCAAGTTCCGCAACAATTATGTCAGGGTGCGCTTCGACGAGAACGGCATATCGCTCCCGAAGGTCATGGATATCGCAAAAGCAAATTTGAGCCTTGCCGAGGGGGAGATCCCCGATGACGAGGACTCCGTCACCTTATCGTATATCACGGCAAGCGGCGACAAGCAGCGCGCGAGGGAAGTCCTCGACGAGGTGAAGGAGCTGTCCGATAAGATATGCTCGGGACTTACGGACGATTATGACAAGCTGCGTGCCATTTCGCGCTGGGTCTCCGAGAACATTTATTATGATCATCCCGCGTTTTCGGCGGGTATCCCGCATAGCTGTCTGACGCTCGAATATATTCTCGAGAACCGCTCGGGCGTTTGCGGGAGCTACGCGAATATGACCTCCGCGCTTTGCCAGGCGCAGGGGATCTTGTGCTACAACGTCGCCGGCGAGGGGATCACAAATTTGAGGAGCTACGCGGAGCTTACAAGAGGCGAGGCGCACGAGTGGAACTACGCGTTCGTGGGCGGGCGCGGGATCTGGCTGGATTCCGGCTGGAACTCCGACAATCACCTCTATTCCGGCGGAGCGCGTGAAGAAGGAGAGATCAGCTGCCGCTATTTCGACGCGGGCAACGAGTGTATGGCGATAGACCATAAGGCGAGAACGATCAGCAACCGCGATTTCTTCGATCCCGATCTGCTTGTGTAATACTTAATGAGATACCCCTGCTGCGGCAGGGGTATAATTTTGTTATCGGGTATAATATATCAGAACGGCGCCGTGTCGGGGTCTCTCGCAAGTCCGACGCAGCCCGTAAGCCCCGCGATGAGCTTCACGTCTTCGTCTTCGAGCGTGAAGTCGAAAACGCGGGTATTTTCCTGTATCCTCGAGGGCGTTACCGACTTCGGCAGCGGCAGCCAGCCGTTCTGGAGGCTCCAGCGTATACATATCTGCGCGATAGAGCGGTCATACTTTTTGGCAAGCTCCTGCATCTCGGGGACTTCAAAGATCTTGCCTATCCCGAGAGGGCTGTACGCTTCGAGCAGCATACCCTTCGAGCGGCTGTATTCCACCACCTCGTCCTGCGTGCAGCCGGGGCAAAGGCGTATCTGGTTCACCATGGGCATTATCTCGGCGGTCTTGGCGAGCTCCTCAAAATGGTGCTGACGGAAGTTGCTCACGCCGATAGCGCGTATCTTGCCCGCCTTGTAGAGATCCTCGAAAGCACGCCACGTTTCGGCAAGCCATTTCTGCCATTCCGAGCGGAACTTCAAAGGATTGGGCCAGTGAATGAGAAACAGATCGAGATAGTCCGTGCGCAGGTCTTTCAGCGTCTGCTCGAGAGCCTTGACGGTCACGTCATAGCCGCGGTATTCGTTCCACAGCTTGCTGGTGATGAAGAGCTTGCTGCGGTCAACGCCGCTTTCGGCGATCGCCTTGCCGATGCTGCCCTCGTTTTCATAGCCCTCGGCGGTGTCGATGTGGGTATAGCCCGCTTCGAGAGCGGCTGTAACGGCTTTTATTGCGGTCTCGCCGTCGGGGGTCTGCCAGGTGCCGAAGCCCACGCAGGGGATCTCCACGCCGTTGGAAAGCTTATACGTATCGTTGATACTGTTCATAATATTACCTCCTGTTTTTAAACCAACCGGTATTTTTTATATTATACCACGATTTTTTCGCTAATTCAAGCTGATTTTTTCAATAACCGCGGCGCTGTGGGTAATTGTCGATTGTCAATTATTCATTATCAATTTTTTTAAAAAACCCCTTTACAAAATGAAATAAATGTGTTATAATATATCTGTTGTGCAATTCCGCACACGAATGAAACCGTTTTCACGGGCAGCGGAGTACGCTCTTTTGGAGAAACACCTGTTCCCTGCGCTGTGATAGCGGAATAAACCAATGAGGTGCTATTATGTTAAGAAAAGAAGAAAAGACTGCAGTTATCGAAGCAAACCGCAAGCATGACAAGGACACCGGTTCTCCCGAGGTCCAGATCGCTATTCTCACCAAGAGAATAAACGACCTCACCGAGCACATC
>CAYPWI010000263.1:0-3814 GCA_964414395.1 uncultured Ruminococcus sp. | reverse complement strand
GGAAAATGCTGGGGTTCGACTTCCCCGAAAACTTCAACTACCCGTACATCTCCAAAAGCGTCACGGAGTTCTGGCGGCGGTGGCACATCTCCATGGGTTCGTGGTTCCGCGACTATGTGTATATCCCGCTCGGCGGAAACAAGCGCGGACTTCCTATCCAGATCCGCAACATAGCCATAGTCTGGCTGCTGACGGGGCTGTGGCACGGGGCGAATTGGAATTACGTGCTGTGGGGCGCGTTCTTCGGCGCGGTGCTGATAATCGAAAAGCTTTTTTTGCTGAAAGCACTCGAAAAAACGCCCAAAGCCGTTCAATTCCTCTACACGACATTTGTTCTCTCCATAAGCTGGGTGCTGTTCGCGTTTGAGGATATCGGCAAAGGGTGGAGCTTCTTCAAGATCATGTTCGGCGGCGCGGAGTTCGCCGATAACAACGCGCTCTATCTGCTCTTGTCGAACCTGCCGCTGCTCATCATCTGCGTTATTGCGTCCATGCCGTTCCCGAAAAAGGCGTTCGGCAAGATCTCGAAGAAGTTCAAAAACGCGGGCACGGCGGCGGAGCTTGTCTGCGTGACGGGCGTTATGGCGCTCTCGACGGCGTATCTGATAAGCGGCTCGTATAACCCGTTTTTGTATTTCAGATTTTAGGTGATTTTATGAGGAACAAACTGACAGCTATAATTTTCTGTTTGCTGCTGGCGGCAAGCACGGCGGCAGGGATCATACTGCCCGATAAATACTATTCGGAGAACGAGAAGCGAACTTTAAAACAGTTTCCGGAAATATCCTCCGAGAAGGTATTCTCCGGAAAATTCGGCGACGAAATAGAGAAGTATCTCGCCGACCAGTTCCCCGCGCGGGATAATTGGGTCACGCTGAAAACGCTCTCCGAACGCGCTCTGGGCAAGCGGGAAAGCGGCGGCGTATTCTTCGCCGAGGATGGTTATCTGATAGAGGCGCACAAGTCCTTAAACACGCGGCAGCTGACGGCAAATGTCGCCGCGGTAAAAAAACTCTCCGCGCGGCTTTCGGAACTGAATATCCCGCTCGATGTAATGCTCGTTCCCACCGCCTCGGAAATTCTCGCGGATAAGCTCCCCGCGTTCGCGCCCAACGCCGACCAAAGTTCGGTCATCGAGTACGCGAGAAAACAGGGGCTGAACATCATCGACGTTACGGCGGCGCTCTCCGCACATTCCGATGAATACATCTTCTACAAGACCGACCACCATTGGACAAGTCTCGGCACGTACTACGCATACGCGGAGTGGGTGAATTCTCACGGCGGGGAATGTTCTCCGCTCTCCGAATGGGAGACCGAGACGCTCTGCGATAACTTCCGCGGCACGACCTATTCCAGGGTAAACTACCCGTTCGCGCCCTATGACGAGATCACGGCGTTCTTCAAGACAAAAGATCACACGGTAGGATACAACGGCGGCAGCTATGTCACCGACAGCATATACGAGCGGAAGTATCTCGACGGCAGCGATCAATACGGGGTGTTCCTCAATTCCAACCAGGCGGATACGATCGTTCACGGGAACGGAAAGGGAAAGCTGCTTATCATCAAGGACTCCTACGCCAACACCTTCGCGCAGTTCACCGCCGACGACTATGAGGAGACGCACCTTATAGATATGCGCTTCTTCAAGGGGTCGGTTACGGAATACGCCAAGGAACACGGGATAACGCAAGCGCTCGTTCTCTATAATCTCCCGAACTTCTGCGAAGATACGGCGATAACGTGGTGCGCGAGGTAACGGACTATATAAGCGCAGCTTTAAAGCGATAAATCTGACAGCGATCCCGAAAATGACAACATTGTCATATAAAAGCGGAGCTCGAGCCGAGGAAGATGGTTCAAGCTCCGCGCTTTTCCGTCGAATTGACTAAATTTTAACAAACCTGACAAATGTTGTAACGGTTTTCACGGTCCTTTTGTAGAAATCGAAAAATTTTCCAAAAAATTTCTCAAAACATCTAGCAATTTTTTCAAATATCTGTTATAATAGAAACAAGGACGGAGAGACCGGCGTTACGGATATGAAATAACGCCGGCTTTGCCCGTCAAATAAAAAGTAGGAGGACTATTCCAATGGCTAAGAAATATTGCTATATGTTCTCGGAGGGCGACGCTTCCATGCGTGAGCTTCTCGGAGGCAAGGGCGCAAACCTCGCGGAGATGACAAAGATCGGTCTGCCCGTTCCGCAGGGCTTCACTATCTCGACAGAGGCGTGTACTCAATATTATGAGGACGGACGCAAGATCAACGACGAGATCATGGCTGAGGCTATGGCGAATGTCAAGAAAATGGAGGAGATCAACGGCAAGAAGTTCGGCGACAAGCAAAACCCCTTGCTCGTATCCGTTCGTTCGGGAGCGCGCGCGTCTATGCCGGGTATGATGGACACCATCCTGAACCTCGGTCTTAACGACGAGGTGGCTGCGGCGATGATCGCAGGCAACCCCGACCCCAAGTTTGAGAGATTCGTTTACGACTCCTACAGAAGATTTATCCAGATGTTCTCCGACGTCGTTATGGAAGTCGGCAAGAAGTACTTTGAGAAGCTCATCGACGAGATGAAGGAGAAGAAAGGCGTTAAGTACGACGTAGAGCTCGACGCGAACGACCTTAAGGAGCTGGCGAACCAGTTCAAGGCTGAGTACAAGAAGCAGCTCGGCAAGGACTTCCCGTCTGACCCAATCGAGCAGCTCAAGCTCGCTATCGAGGCTGTTTTCCGTTCTTGGGACAACCCCAGAGCGAACGTTTACCGCCGCGACAACGATATCCCCTACAGCTGGGGCACTGCCGTAAACGTTATGCCTATGGTATTCGGCAACCTGAACGACGAATCCGGCACGGGCGTTGCGTTCACACGTGACCCTGCTACGGGCGAGAAGAAGCTCATGGGCGAGTTCCTCAAGAACGCTCAGGGCGAGGACGTTGTAGCGGGCGTGCGCACTCCTATGCCCATTACTCAGATGGAGCAGGAGTTCCCCGAGGCGTACAAGGACTTCATCAAGGTCTGCAAGACGCTGGAAGACCACTATCACGATATGCAGGATATGGAGTTCACGGTCGAGAACAAGAAGCTCTATATGCTCCAGTGCCGCAACGGTAAGAGAACGGCTCCCGCGGCTCTCAAGATCGCGTGCGACCTCGTTGACGAGGGCATGAAGACCGAGAAGGAAGCTGTCGCGATGATCGACCCGCGCAATTTGGACACTCTGCTCCACCCGCAGTTCGACGCTAAGGCTTTGAAGGCGGCTACTCCCGTGGGCAAGGGCTTGGGCGCGTCTCCCGGAGCGGCTTGCGGCAAGATCGTATTCTCAGCCGAGGACGCTGTTGAGTGGAAATCCCGCGGCGAGAAGGTCGTTCTCGTTCGTCTGGAGACCTCTCCCGAGGACATCACCGGTATGAAGGCTGCACAGGGTATACTCACCGTTCGCGGCGGTATGACCTCTCACGCGGCTGTCGTAGCGCGCGGCATGGGCACCTGCTGTGTATCGGGCTGCGGCGACATCGTTATGGACGAGGAGAACAAGAAGTGCACCCTCGCGGGCAAGACCTATCACGAGGGCGACCCGATCTCTATCGACGGTTCTACCGGCAACATTTATGACGGCATTATCCCGACCGTTGACGCGACTATCGCGGGCGAATTCGGTCGTATCATGGCATGGGCTGACAAGTACAGAAAGCTGAAAGTTCGCACCAACGCGGATACTCCCGCGGACGCAAAGAAGGCTCGCGAGCTGGGCGCTGAGGGTATCGGTCTTTGCCGTACCGAGCATATGTTCTTCGCGGAGG
>CAYPWI010000262.1:0-3816 GCA_964414395.1 uncultured Ruminococcus sp. | reverse complement strand
GCAGGCGGAGGAGAAGATCATAGAGGGTTTTTTGAAGTAAAAGAACAACGGCGGAGCATTAAAGTTCCGCCGCATTTTTATAGATCAAAAAAATCATCAAGATACTCTGAAAAAGCCTTCGGATCGGACTTTATTTTCTGCTTTATGCTGTCCGCACGCTCTTCGTTCTCCGTGTTTATCTCGAGATAGTATTTCTGCCGCAGACTTTCCTCGTCCGTTATGGTGATACCCACCGTGCAGGTGCCGTCTGAATTCTTTATGTAGCGGATCCCGAAGAACGAGCCTTTTTTCTTCATAGCGTCGCGGGTATAGACGCGAACCGCTTCCTTGAAAAGATTGTCACGGATAGTAAACGGCAGGGTGGAACCGAGGTTGCGCGCGGCGTTAATGCCGTTCGCGGTGTTGCTGTAGTAGATCTCTCCGTCTATCTCTTCCTCGGCGCAAAGATGTCCGCTTACCTTGTCAAGCGCGTCGATCAGATCAAAATAATTCACCGCGTCCTCGTATGAAGTGATCTCGATAAGCTGTAACTTTGAGAGCGGGCAGCCGAGGGAATAGATAAGATAGCAGACAAGCACGCAGATGTCGTCAACTTCATCGACGCGAATTCTCGGAATTTCCATTTTTTCACCTCATATCCTCGGTTTTTCGAGAAGCGCCGACAAAAGCGCGATATTCAAAGCCGCTTCAACACACGGAACGGCTCTCGGCACTACGCAAGGATCGTGCCGACCCTTTATCACAAGCTCCCGATCGGTCATTTCCTTGAAATCGACACTCTTTTGCGGGCGCGAGATCGAGGGCGTGGGCTTGAACGCCGCGCGGAATATTATAGGCATACCCGAGCTTATCCCGCCGAGGATACCGCCGTGATTATTGGTGTTTGTAACGATTTTCCCGTCCTTAATGGAAAATTCGTCGTTGTTTTCGCTGCCGAACATCTCCGCGCACTCAAACCCGCAGCCGAATTCTATGCCCTTGACCGCCGGTATCGCGAACACCAAGCGGGAGATGATGTTCTCCAGCCCGTCGAGCATCGGTGAGCCTATCCCCGCCGGGAAACCGACCGCCGCGCACTCGACTATGCCGCCCACGCTGTCAAGGTTTTCACGCGCGGAACTTATCACCTCGCGCATTTTCGCTTCCGCGTCCTCGGAAATGGTGGGGAAAGGGCGGCACTTGACCGTTTCAAGCAGCTCGGCACTGACATTAACGGGGTCGAACGCGGTATCTCGAACATTCTTTATTGAAGAGATATGCGCGCCCGTGACTATCCCGCGATGCTCGAGTATCTGAGCGCAGACCGCGCCCGCGAAGCACAGGGGAGCGGTGATCCTTCCCGAGAAGTGACCGCCGCCGCGCGGGTCGTTCGCTCCGTTATAGCGCAGATATCCCGTATAATCGGCGTGAGCAGGTCGGGCAATATGGGAGATATTTCCGTAATCGCCGGAATGTTGGTCGGTGTTCATAATGACAGCCGCGAGGGGAGTACCGGTCGTTCTGCCCTCGTATATCCCCGACAATATTTCGGGAATATCCTTTTCGCTGCGCATAGTGGACGTGCCGTCCTTTTTGGGTGCGCGCCGCGCCATAAATTCTCCGATCTTTTCGAGATCTATCTCCTCGCCGCTCGGCAGGTTATCGAGCACCGCGCCGATGCCCCTGCCGTGGCTTTCCCCAAAAAGCGAGAATTTGATCCCGCCGTCAAAGCCTGATGACATATATTTTCCCTCCGTTTTTTATATAGTAATTCTTATATCTCTTCCGCTTTTCCGCCGATCGTTCGATATACGTCGAAGAAGTCGGGGTAGGATTTTCTTACACATTCCGCGCCGCGGAGAATAAGCGGGGAAGCGCAGCGCGTCGCCGCGACCGCCATTGACATAGCTATTCGGTGATCGTTATAGCAGTTGACTTCGCCGCCCTTAAATCCTTCAACGCCCTCTATTATCAGCCCGTCCTCTGTCGAGGTGACTTTCCCGCCTATTCTGTTCAAGCAGTCATCCATGGCGGCGAGCCTGTCACATTCCTTGATGCGCAGACGCGCGGCGTTGTAGATGCGGCTTGTTCCTTTGCAAAAGCAGCCGAGCACCGATAAGATCGGCACAAGGTCGGGAATATCCGAGCAGTCAAGCTCAAAAGGCGTTTTATTCTTGGAAAATTCGCGGCAGATCTCCGCTATTTTTTTATCCCCTTGGAACGATTTTTCGGAAAGCCCGTTTATCCCGATATCCGAGCCTAAAGCGTTCGCCACATAGAAAAAAGCCGACTGCGAATAGTCGCCCTCAACGCTGCCAGAAAATGGTTTCAAGCGCGAATTTCCCTTGATGAAGTATCCGTTCCCGCGCTCAGTGACCTCACACCCGAAGCCGCGAAGTACTCCCATGGTGATGTCAATGTACGGTTTCGATTCGAGATGAGAGCTTATGACGATCTCGCTGTCTCCGTCAATAAGCGGCAGCGCGAACATCAGCCCCGTGATGAACTGTGAGGAAATACCGCCGTCTATCTCATAGCGCCCCGCCGTCAGCTTTCCCGAAACGGTGCAGGGAAGTGAAAAACCGTTTTCGGCTTCGGAGAAGTCAAAGCTTGCTCCGCGCTTGGGAAATTCCTCGAGGAACGGCGTAATAGGACGCTGCGGGAGCTTTCCCTCGCCGCGGAACTCGGCGTTTATCCCCAGAGCACACGCCACGGGAATAAGAAACCGCAGTGTAGAACCCGACTCGCAGCAATAAGCGACCGCCTTGTCGGGGATTTTCTTTATGCCATTTATTACCGCTGTATCGCCGTTCAGTTCTATATCCGCGCCGAACGCCTTCATACAGCCGATGGTCGCCAATATGTCCGCAGAACCGCTGACATTGGAAATAGTGGAAATTCCGTCAGCCAGCGCCGCCGCGATTATCATTCTGTGCGCGACGCTCTTGGACGGCGGCACAGTCACTTCACCGCGAAGAAGCGATGGTGTTATTTTTATATCCATAGTCTAACCTTTCAGAAAATCGGCGTATTCCTCAACAGACATACGCACGACCTTGCTTTCACCGATATCGGAGCAAAGAACGATGTTCATTCCGCTTGCGAGGTGCTTCTTGTCGCCGAGCGAGATCTTATAAAGCTCGTCCATGGGGGCGCTGTCCGTTATTGGCAAGCCGCATTTTTTTAGAAGCGCGTCAAGCTTGTCCGCCACACCCTTTTTGCACATTCCGCGGCGCTCGGCGATATGCGTGAAGACGCTCATACCGATTGCCACCGCGCAGCCGTGAGTAAGCCCCGTGAAGTTGTAATATTTTTCCAAAGCGTGTGCCAACGTATGACCAAAGTTTAAGAGCATACGCTCGCCATTTTCGCGCTCGTCGTTCTCCACGACCTGACCCTTGATCGTGACATTCCGCTTCATAATATCGACGATATTTGCCTTGATGTCCTTTGTGGAAAGAATGTCGAACAGCTCCGCGGACTTGATCATTCCGTGCTTTACGACCTCCGCCATTCCGTCGGAGAAGAACTCGGGTGTGAGGGTATTGAGCGTATCGGTATCACAGATGACCAGCCGCGGCTGGTGGAACGCTCCCACAAGATTCTTTCCGCCGCCGATATCAACAGCGGTCTTTCCGCCGACGGAGCTGTCAGCCTGCGAAACTACTGTTGTCGGTATCTGAACAAAATCTATCCCGCGCATATAGGTTGCCGCCGCGAAGCCTGCCGTATCGCCGACAACGCCGCCGCCCAGCGCTACTATAAAATCGGAACGGGTGTAACCGTTCTCCGCCAGAAAATCGTATATCCCAAGCAGGGTAGTGTGGTTTTTGGAAG
>CAYPWI010000261.1:0-3837 GCA_964414395.1 uncultured Ruminococcus sp. | reverse complement strand
TAAGATGTACGAGAATAAGCGGCAGAGAAAGGCTGCGCAGGCGGGAAGCTCTAAATGATGAGCGGTCTCGATCGCATATGAATAAAACGACCGCGTTTCGGGGTTTATTTCTCACGAAACGCGGTCATTTTTTGCCTTACGAATTCCGCGAGGCACGTGTTCTGAAATGTCAAATTATGTAAAAGTGTTGACAAGAGCGTCAGTATATGGTATAATAACTAATATTGATGACGATATCCGTTTAAACGGAAGTCATCACTATTCTACCACTTATTTTGTTTTATTATCTGTTAACGTCCTGCCAAAATAAATTTCTTCGGAGGACTTTATGAAAAGAATACTCTCGGCGGCAGCCGCTTCAATGCTCACCCTCTTTGCGGTGAGCGGCAGCTTTTCCGCCTACGCGGCGACAGAAAAGGACGTTTCCGCGCTGGAGCTCAGCGCGGTGCTCAAGCAGACAGAATTCACATACAACGGCGGAATGATCTGCCCCGAGTATAAGCTCTCGGGTCAGAGCGATTGGAAGAACGATACATACGCCACTTCCGATTATAAGATAAGCTACAGATATAATGTAAACGCGGGCACGGGTCAGCTTATTGCCGCGGGACAGGGCGCGTACACGGGGGAGCAGACCCTCGCGACCTTCACGATAAAGCCGCTCGACGTTAAAGATATCGAGGAGCTTTCGGTGGGCATAGGCGCGGCTGAATATACCGGCAAGCCCACGCTTCCCTTTATGGAGATTTACAGCGGTTCGCGCGAGCTTAAGGAGTCGGTCGACTATACCGTCTCGTCCTCGGATAATATCGAGCTCGGGATCGTCAAAGGCACCGTAAACTTCCGCGGGAACTATACGGGAAGCTATCCGATAGCGTTCAGGATCGTTCACGCGCCAGTAAACCGTTTCAGAGCAAGTACCTCTTCCGACGGCATAAAGCTTACGTGGGATAAGGTGGAATGTGACGAGGCGAACATTTTCAGAACTGAGAAAAGCACAGGCAAGACCGAAAAGATAGGCACGACGTTGGGCAATGAGTATACCGATACCACCGCGCGTCAGCTGACGGAATATTCCTACACCGTACAGACCGTCAAGACGTATAACGGAATTCGGTATTCGGCGAATTCCACAGCGCGTTCGATAACTGCCCCGCTTGCCGCTCCGAAGCTTGAGGCAGTCATTCAAAACGGCGCTGCAGCGCTGTCCTGGACAAGCAATCCCGAGGCTGAGGGATATATGCTGTATATGGACGGGAAGTTCTATAAGGATCTTCGCGGCGCGGTGACTTCATACACCGTAAGCGGCATATCCGATCCGGCTGATCACAAGTTCACTGTGTCGGCATATGCCAGGATAAACGGGGTCATGACGTTCAGCGCGGAGAGCGGCGCGGCGGATCGCCCCGAGATCAACGTTCCCAATAAGGTTGAAGAGACGAGCATCCTGCGCAATGCTAAGAAGACGGACAGCAGATCGTTCACCATCCACAACGTTCAGGGTGAAACGACCTCGGCTGCCGGGACGGTAACGCTTTCGGACTCCGATATCGCGACGCTGGACAAGTTTGCCAAGGAACACTTCACCGATAATATGACCGATTACGAGAAGCTTCGCGTCACGCTGGAGTGGATAAACCGCAACAACAATTACGCCTATACCGCCGCGGACTGGAACAGGATCGCGGGCTGCTCATACGTTGACGCGATCTTCAATAAGAAGACGGGTCAGTGTGCGCAGTATAACGGCGCTATGGTCTCCATGATAGTATATCTGGGCTATGAGGCGGATCTCATTCTCGGCTGGCGCGGCTCTTGGCCGGGCAGCTACTGGCAGCACTATTGGGGCGAGATGACGATAGGCGGCACGAAGTACGTCATCGAGGCGGGAAACTACGGCAAGAGCGGCACCTGGAGCTACCTGCTCGCGCCATACGGTTACGCGTCGCGCTACATAGTCAACCACAAGAATATGTAAACTTATTACTGCAACAAAAGATCTCCCGCACGCTCGGCGCGGGAGATCTTTTGTTTATTTCGTTGTGTAGATCGGCTGTATCTGCCGTCCCTCCAGCGCCGCGAGAATGGTCTCGGGGATCTTTGTAAAATCCGCGATCATGGAGAACGGCTTTGAAAGATGATCGTCCTGGAACATCGGTACGAAGTAGAAGTTCTTGTAGTTGCGCAGGATCCCGACGTTTTTCGCCGCACCCGCAAGCGCGTCGTTCGTGGCGGCGGCGATGACGACGGGGCGCTGATTGCGCAGGTGGCTTTTTACAGCCATGCAGACGGGCGTAATGGCGTATGAGTAGCGATTGCTAAAATTTGTTAAATTTTGTGGAGTACTCCAAGAAATACAGTTAGAAGTGTTGTTTGGCGGTGATTGCCCGACTATTGTGAAAGTCGATATACTCCATGTGAAAACAGGCGAAACGGTATTTGTTGTTTATGCAAAGATTTCATTGCATTTAGCGTAGTTTATTATCAATAATTCCCTTGATTTTGGCAAAATTATGTCTCGCAACGGCAATTTTTGCACAAATTTAGCTTGATTTTGCGTATTTTTTGCAAAATCAAATAAATTTATATTGATTTTTTGCGGAATTCGTGTTATAATAGTAACAAGAGAGAAAATCCCCTTATAGAAAGGAAATGCTTTATGTTACTGAACTTTACAGCAAAGAACTACAAATCCTTTGCAGACGAGATGTGCTTCTCGATGGTTGCCGCACCCAAGCAGAACGATTTGAGCTACAGCCTGTTTAAAGGCAAGGCAGGCGGACAGGATTACAAGGTTCAATGCTCCTCTGTGGTTTATGGGGCTAACGCAAGCGGAAAGAGCAATATTATAAGTGCTATGGACACGTTCAGAGCCATAATTTTAAGGGGCAATATCAAAAATTCGGAAACAACAAATCCCAATGCTGCGGCTGCTACTCTTGAACTCATCCCAAATGTAAATTGCCCCGACAATGGGTTGGTTGAATTTGTGATAGAATTTATTGACGGCACATTGCGGCTCAAATATTGCTTGCAGTTTAATGTTGGACGATTTCTTGAAAAGGACTATCCGAGAAAGGTTACTTTGGAGGAATTATATCTCGACAATAAATTGGTATTCAAGCGTTCCGAAAAGGTGAAGTTAGGTGAATATAAGCATATTCAAAAGTACCTTTTATTCAAGCAAAATGAAGTTGACCATATGGAAAAAATCTCTGAAAACAGTCTTAGTGAGGAGGAACTTTTCTTGACCAACGGGTTTAAGGTGATTTTTTCTCCCGAGCTTGTGAAAATATTTACCAATTGGATTGAACAAAAGTTTATTGTTATATATCGTGCGGATAGTGTGGAACTGGTAAGAAGTTTTTCGGATACCGATAAAAAGGGAATATACATTGAACCAACCATAAATGAAGCCGCAAAAATATTTGGAGCTAAATCCAATGCTTTGGGATATGTTCACGACAGCGAAAGCGATAGTAATACAAAATTGTGCTCGGTTTTGGATATTGGTGTCAAAGGACAACGAATTACAATTCCTGCAAAGATATTTGAATCATATGGAACAGTCAGATTTATAACGCTGTTCCCGATAATACAAAAAGCTTTTTCCGCAGGCGCAACATTGATTATAGACGAGTTCGACGCTTCTATTCACCCTCGGCACTAATGAATATAATCAATATGTTCCACAATGACAGCATAAACAAAAACCACGCACAGCTTATTTTCAATACCCACAATCCCATTTTCCTCAACTCAAATCTGTTCAGACGTGATGAAATCAAGTTTGTTCAGCGCAATCACGATACGGGTAACAGCGAGTTGTATGCTTTA
>CAYPWI010000260.1:777-3851 GCA_964414395.1 uncultured Ruminococcus sp. | reverse complement strand
TATCGCTGGCTATAGCGAGACTGGCTGCCGATACCGTATCCGAGACTGCCGTATCGGTAGTCGCTATACCCAACGACGAGATGAAGGGTCGTATCATCGGGCGCGAGGGAAGAAATATCCGCGCTCTCGAAACTCTTACCGGCGTTGATCTCATCATCGACGACACACCGGAAGCCATTACACTTTCGTGCTTCGATCACGTTCGCCGCGAGATCGCGAGGATCGCTCTTGAGAAGCTCATTCAGGACGGACGTATCCACCCGGCGCGCATCGAGGAGACCGTCGAGAAAGCGCGCAAGGAAGTGGAGCTCCGCATCAAGCAGGAGGGCGAAAGAGCCGTTATGGAAACCAACGTCAACGGGCTCAATCACGAGCTTGTACGTCTTATCGGACGGCTCAAGTACAGAACTTCGTTCAGACAAAACGTGCTCAACCACTCTATCGAGGTGGCTCACCTCGCGGGGATCATGGCAAGCGAGCTCGGCGTGGACGCGGCGCTCGCGAGACGCGCGGGGCTGCTGCACGATATAGGCAAGGCGCTCGATCACGAGATCGAAGGCTCTCACGTTCAGATAGGCGTTGACGTCTGCAAGAAGTACAAGGAGAACCCCGAAGTCATTCACGCTATCGAGGCGCACCACGGCGACGTTGAGTGCAGAACGGTCATTGCGTGTCTGGTACAGGCTGCCGACGCTATCAGCGCGGCGAGACCCGCGGCGCGTTCGGAGAACTACGAGAACTACATCAAGCGTCTTGAGAAGCTCGAAGAGATCTGCAACTCCTACAACGGGGTCGAGAAGTCCTTCGCTATACAGGCGGGACGCGAGGTGCGCATCATGGTAAAGCCCGAGCATATCAACGACGACGATATGAAGGTACTGGCGCGCGATATCGCAAAGCGCATAGAAAACGAGATGGATTATCCCGGACAGATCAAGGTCAACCTGATCCGCGAAAGCAGAACCGTTGAGTACGCGAGATAAATTTTGAAAACAGTAAAACCGCACGAATACCCGATCGGCAAAAGATCTTGTGTTTGTGCGGTTTTTCGAAGCGAGGGAGTTTTATGATCACATTTGACGCAAGTAAATGCGTTGCCTGCAATAACTGTATACGGGTCTGCCCCTCTGTGGAGGCGAACACCGTGGAGCATGACGAAAACGGCAACAAGCGTTTCAACATCAACCCCGACAAATGTATACGCTGCGGCGCTTGTGTAAAAATATGCAATCACAACGCGCGAAGTTATGAGGACGATACCGACAGGTTCTGGAAGGACCTCAAAAGCGGTCAGAACATCATCGTTATCTGCGCGCCCGCCGTTAAGGTGTCCTTTGACGGCTGCTGGAGAAATGTTCTCGATATCCTCAAGAAAAACGGCGTGAAGGATATTTATGATGTGTCGTTCGGCGCGGATATCTGCACCTGGGGGCATATCCGCTATCTCGAAAAGCACCCCGGCGCGAAGCTTATCTCAGCGCCGTGCCCCGCTATCGTCAACTACATAAAGAAGTTCTGTCATGACGCGCTGAAACACCTTTCGCCTGTTCATTCGCCGATGCTCTGCACCGCGATATACCTCAAGAAGTATCTCGGCGAGAAGGCGAAGATCGCCGCGCTGTCGCCGTGTATCGCAAAATTGGACGAGTTCCGCGAGACGGGTCTGGTGGAATACAACGTCACGTTCGAGCGTCTCGGGGAACTGCTCAAGGCAAACGGGACAAACTTTGATTCCCTCAGAAAAGTGCGCTCCAACTTCGAGTTCTCGGGAATTCAAGGCAGCATGGGTGCTATCTACCCGCGCCCGGGCGGACTGAAAGCCTGTCTGGAGCTTGAAAACCCGATGCTGAACGTCATCACCTCTGAGGGTACGGGTTCCGTATACAAAAACCTCGATCTTTATTCTTCAATAAAGGAACGCGATCTGCCCGACGTGTTGGACGTTCTGTCCTGCGACCGCGGCTGCGGAAGCGGTCCCGCTATAGGCGAGCAGATGTCGATCTACCGTATGAGCGGCATCATGAACGGCATCGAGAAGTACAACCGCACCAAGCGCGTGAAATTCGACTTCAAGCACCGCGACAAGCAGTTCCTGCAATTCGACAAAACGCTCAGACCGGAGGACTTCATTCGCAAATACGCCGTCGACAATATCAAGACCATCAATGTCACCGATCAGCAGATCGAGGATATGCTCACTAAGATGGGCAAGCATACCGAGACCGAGCGCAACTACAACTGCCATTCCTGCGGATTTCCGAGCTGTCGGAAAATGGCGGAGGCTATCCTCAAGGGCGTTTCCTCGATAACCAGCTGCACTCAATATATGCAGAATGAAGCCGACCGCAAGAACGCTCATATTCACGAGACCAACACCGCCATAGGCGAGGTCACGGGCGAGCTGAACCAGGTAGTGGCGCAGCTCACGCAGAATATCGACGAGGTAAAGCAAGCCGTCGGCGATATCTCGGGACTGAACGACACCAGCCACGAGCAGATAACCGAGCTTTCCAACGTGATGGGAGACCTTATGGAGCTCAGCCGCAGCATAAACACCGCTATGAACTCGAT
This sequence comes from uncultured Ruminococcus sp., assembly GCA_964414395.1. Taxonomy (GTDB): domain Bacteria; phylum Bacillota; class Clostridia; order Oscillospirales; family Ruminococcaceae; genus CAG-115. The sequence goes on along the minus strand of CAYPWI010000260.1, from coordinate 1,280 downwards.
AAACGAGAGCGTTTCGGGCTTCTCCGAGACCACCAACAACATCAGCAACATAGCGCGGCAGATCAACATTCTCTCGATAAACGCGAGCATCGAGGCGGCGCGCGCGGGAGACGCGGGCAAGGGCTTCGCCGTCGTAGCTCAGGAAGTCGGAAAGCTTGCGGGCAATTCTCAGGAAGCGGTATCCGACGCGGAGAAGAGCAACTCGCTGGTATTCAACGATATAAACTCCGTCAACGAGATCATCAAGACCGTCAACGCCAAAATGGGCGAGATACAGCAGAAGATGAACGATATACAGGACAACATCACCGCCACTATGGGCAAGGGCAACGATATAAGCGGCTCTATGGGAAATGTCACCGAGATCAACGAGCGCGTCGAGGGGCTTGTCGCAAAGGCGGAGAGCCTGTTGAACTGAACTGTTTTTTCATGACAAGATTATTTTCCCCGTCTTTGATGGGGAAAATCAGACTGTAAAAAAGTGGTATCTCAGGCTGTCGAGA
>CAYPWI010000260.1:0-767 GCA_964414395.1 uncultured Ruminococcus sp. | reverse complement strand
GCGTCACGGCGGCAAGCCTTTGTGGCTGCCGCCGTGCCGCTGACGACGCAGATGAGGGCTTATCGACAGCCTGATTTTCCCCGTCTTTGGCGGGGAAATTATTATTCAACGGGAGGAACGACCTATGCACCTGCTTTGCAAATGCGGCTGCGATATGTGGAACGGGCAGATACCTAACGATATCGAGTTTTCGGTCTACTCGGACAAGCGTATGTGCGAGATCCTTGAGAACGATACGATAGATACGTTAAAGCTCGCTGATATGAACGAATACAACGTCTGGAAATGTCCCGAATGTGGAAGAGCGTATGTGTTCAAGAACTCGGAAAACAGGGTTTTGTGCGTTTACAAGCCCGAAGATCAACAGATATGAAGAATATACAATGGAACCCGTGGCACGGCTGCCATAAGTGCAGCCCGGGCTGTAAAAACTGCTATGTCTACTATCTCGACTTTCTGCGCGACAGGGAGGCGGGAGTGGTCGTCAAGAATAAAACGAGCTTTGATGCCCCCATAAAGAAGGACCGTTATGGGAACTATAAGATCCCGTCCGGGGCGGTGCTCGGATCGTGCTTTACCTCGGACTTCTTTATCGAGGAGGCGGACGAGTGGCGCGGCGACGCGTGGGATATGATACGGCAGCGAAGCGATGTTACTTTCCTTATCCCGACAAAGCGGATAGCCAGATTTTCGGAGTGCGTTCCCGAGGATTGGGGCGACGGGTGGGATAATGTGGCGATAGCCGTCAGCTGTGAAAATCAGGAAAT
>CAYPWI010000259.1:0-3889 GCA_964414395.1 uncultured Ruminococcus sp. | reverse complement strand
AGAACCGACCACCAAGCCTATAAGCGCCGAATACACCATCAGCTTGTTCTTCTTTATCAGGAAGGAGATAAGCCTTGCCCCAAATATTATCCCTATCACCGCACCGATCGCAAACGGTATGATAACATAGAAATTAAAGCTCTCCAGCGCCCCGATTATAGTCTGATAAACTCCCAGCAGCATCATCACGAACGACCCAGAAATCCCCGGGATTATCATCGTCACCGCCGCTATCGCCGCACATACCACCAGCTTCAGCGATACGATCACGTCAAAGCCTTCCACCACATCTGGCGCAAGCTTGAACATATCGAGCTTCTCAAGCACTGTCAGCCCGATCACCACCGCCATCGCAAGCACAAACGGCACGGCGCACAGCGGCTTTACCTTCTTCTCCGTTGTTCCGAGCCTGTAGATAAGCGGTATCCCGCCGAGTATCAGCCCGATAAAGAACAGATTGGTCTGTATCGGAAAGCTCGTGAACAGCGTGTTTATCACCTTCGCCGACAGCAGTATCCCCGCCCCCGCTCCAAGCGCGAACGTGATAAGGAACTTGATGTTAGCGAAGATCTTCTTTATCCCCGAGATCGCTTCCGTCAGCTTGTCGAAGATCCCGAAGATCACGAGCATAGTCCCGCCGCTGACCCCCGGGATAACGTTCGCCGTTCCGAAAACGACGCCACAGAGAAAATATTTCAGGTACTCTAAAAACTTCTTCATGAAAACTCCTTTAGCTTAAAGAAAAATTTGATAAAGAAATATACTATAGCGGGAAGGATCCCCGAAATAATGCTGATGATCAGCGCCAGAACGTCTATAGCGCCCAATCCGAACACGCTGTTGATGAACGGGATATACACAAGCAGTATCGGCAATATCGTGATGACCGCGACCGACACCTTCGCCAAAAGGCTCGCCGACAGAAGCTCCTTGAACGGCTCATCGCCCAGATACCGCAGCACGATAAACGCCGCCGTGCAGAAGCAATAGGTGATAAGCGAACAGCTCCTGCCAAACCCGAAGTTCGAGTCGCTGTACATAAGCAGGTACGACGCCGCCGAAACAACGCCCGACAGTCCGCCGAACAAGACCGCCCCGCCGATATATCGGAAGTTCAGTTTTCTGTTGGCGACAAACTCGGACGGCGGCATGATCTCCTTGGAACTGTACCGCTTATCCAGATATCCCAGCGCCGTGAGCGGCAGGAACACCATGGTTATCAGCGCGATAATCGGCGGCGTGGGCATAAGCGCCGTATTGCTGAACAGATTTATGATCACCAGAAGAATGATGCCGATATACCCCGCTATTATGGTCGACACCGCGTGCTTTATGTTGCGGTGTATCTGTCTCGCCTTGGCTATCATATTGGCTATGGCGGTGAAATTATCGTCGTTCATGATGATGTCCGCAGCCTCGTAGGTGCTGCCCGTCGTATGCTGCGAGATCGTGATCCCCACGTCGGAAGCGTCGAGCGCCGCCGCGTCCTCGCAGCGGGTGCCCGTCATGGCGACCACCTCGCCGTTTTCCTGGAGCCGCTTTATGACGAACAGCTTCTGCTGCGGAGAGATCTTCGCGTAGATATCCGCCCTCAGATCGAGCACGCCTTCGCCGTTCATAACAGCGTCTATGTTCTCACCCGTGACCACGTCCCCGCCCGAGATGCCTATCATCTTGCCTGTCGAGACGGCTACGCTCGGATTTTCCTCGGTGAGCATCACCACGCGCACACCCGAGCGGCGGCAGGTCTTTACAGCGGTCGATACCGAATCCCTCAGCGGCGAAGAAAACGCCGCAAATCCCACAAACGTATATGAAAATCCCGCCGTAAGATCGGCAGCCTCGCTTGCCGCGTCCACACACGCGACCGCCAGCACGCTGCATCCCTTGGCGTAATAGTCCTCGTACTTCTTCTTGGCGGCGAACAACGCCTCGCCGTCCAGGCGGCACATGGGCAGTACCTGTTCGGGAACGCCCTTGATACAGCATAGCCTGTCTCCGCCAACGTCCCAGATCGCGCCGCTGAGCATATCGCTGCTCTCGGGGAGCTTCTCGATAAAGGTGTTCTCGGTGTAAACGTCCTTGATCTTCTCATCGAAGAAAGTTGCCTTCACCATAAGCGCCGACACCGACTGATCGTTGTGATCGGGCTCGCAGGCGAGCGCCGCGACCTTATACAGCAGCTCCTCGCTTCTCGCGTATATCCCGCGCACCTCAAGGTGATTTTTGGAGATCGCGCCCTCTTTTTCGACGCACAGCACGGAAAGCGAGTTCAGCTTCTCTATGTCGGAGAACGACTTCACCACCGCTCCTTTTTTGAGAATATCCATCGCGCCCTTGGTATAGAACATTCTAATTACCGCGCCCAGCCCCGCGGGAACGAAGCACAGTCCCAAAGTGACCGCGTTCAGCGCGGACTCGAGCACTCCGTTATGAGCGACGATCCTTATTATCATGGAAGCGAGCGTAAGCGCCACCGCGACGATCCCCGCGACAGGCACGAAGCCGCGCACTATCCTTTCAAGGCTCGTATAATACGGGTGCGGCTCCGAGAGATCTCCCTCGATCTGGTGCAGACGCGTGTCAACGCCCGTGGCGCTCACTCTGCAAACCGCGATGCCCGACATTATAGTCGTGCCGCTGTAGACGAATGTCGGTTTGAGCTCGTTCTTCGACATTCCGCCCACATACTTGGCGGCGGGCGTGGTATCGCCCGTGAAGACGCTCTCATCGGCGGAGAGATCGCGGGCTTCCAATATAAACGCGTCCGCGGGCACCTTTTCGCCCGCCTGAACGACGATGAGATCCTCGGGGACTATGTGATCTTTATCCACGAGCTCCAGCCGTCCGCCGCGAATGACGCGGTATTTCGTCAACGTCGTCTCGGAGATCTCCTCAAGCCGTTTATCGGCAGAACGCCGCGCGTATATCTCAGCCGCCGTGTAAGCCGCGTCTATCAGCAGCGCGGCGACGCCGGAGCCGATAGCGCCGTTGAAGAAGCTGAGTATCGACGCCGCGAACATCAGCACCACTGCCGGGGACAGCAGCACGTGCCAGGCGGAAAATCGCGTCTCCTCCGACTCATTGGTGTATGTATTTAGTCCGTAAAGATCTATATTCTTTTGGATCTCCGAGTCGGTGAGACCGAAGTAATCCTCGTTGAAATTAAAAAACTGAGCCATTGCTATTTCTTCTTCCTATATATTTAATGAGCATATACTCTCTTTTATTATCTCATATTTTAGGAAAAAAATCAAGTATTTTTACAAAATTTGCGAAAAAATGTGAAAAAAATTTATTAAAGGACAAAGATCTCCGACACGATCGGTAGGCTCTCTTGATCGGGACAGAAAAAAACGCCTTGCTCACAGAAGCAAAACGCTTTATAATAAAGACCCGTTTGATCTCTCAAGCGGGTCTAAGCTAGGCTGTCCGGCAGGCGTGCCATTCTATTGCATCTCTCAGAACGGTTTTCTGCTCTTGTCCATACCTGCGGCGTGTGGTCGACACGAAATTTACCGCCTCAGACAGCCTATATAAACTTGAATTGAACATCGGTATGACAGAATATCCTCAACAATCCCGCTGAATATATCGCGGTCGATGTTGTCTGCCTTTACCTGTTTTGGACTTCTGATGTATTATATCACTATTTTCCGGATATGTCAAGACAATTTGAGCTTTTTGAATGTGTACGGTTTTCCCGTGATCATCTCTGTTCTTACGCGATTTATTCTAATTCTCTGTTAAGGGTGAACACAACTTTTTCCGCCGAGCGGGGACAGAGCCTTTGTCAGCTTTTATTTGAGAATTAGCAATACTTCCCCACCATTCTTAAATACGTAATAATTTACGGTGTATTGACATTGCAGTTTTGTTTTTCTAAAAC
>CAYPWI010000258.1:1359-3890 GCA_964414395.1 uncultured Ruminococcus sp. | reverse complement strand
CAATAACGAATGAGGCGGTACAACGATATCGCTTCTGACCGTTAGCTTGCTCATGGCATGACGAGCCGTGTCTATGCCGAACCCGTTCTTGTCATACATCAGCGCGGGAGCGAATTTTATCGGTTCAATGCCCGGCGCTAAGATCTCCAGCTCGTCTTTAAGCGTGAAATAGTTGCGCACGGTAAGGTAAATCGTACCATTCTCACAGCGGTCTATAGTTCCCACAAAGTCAAACTCGCGGATATAGCCGCTGTCCTTGAAGTACTGTCCGCCGTTGGTGACCTCGTTCGGATCCTGCGAGCCGCTTCCCTCATTCGGGTGTCCGTAGAAGAACCCCGTGCAGTACGGGCGGTGACTTATTTTGTTCACCTCATCTAATGCCCACTGCGGCGGCTTTTCACCTTTCAGGGCACAGTCCAGCGCCGCCCTGTAGGCGTTAGTCATCACTGCCGAATAATACGCCGACTTCGCCCGACCCTCAATCTTAAGGCTGTAAACTCCCGCGTCGAGAACGTCGCCGAGATGCTCTATCATACACATATCGCGGGCGTTTAGGATATACGAGCCCTCATCGTTCTCGAATACCTTGTAGAACTCCCCCGGGCGCTTTTCTTCCATAAGGAATTAGTTCCAACGGCACGGCTGAGCGCACTCGCCGCGGTTGGCGTTCCGTCCCGTCAGATATTCCGAGATAAGGCAGCGCCCCGAAAAGCTGACGCACATCGCGCCGTGAACGAACGCTTCTATCTCCATATCCTCGGGGATATTGCGCCTGATGACCCTGATATTCTCGAGATCGACCTCGCGCGCCAATACCACGCGCCTAACGCCCATTTTATAAAGCTCCAGCGCCGTTTTGTAGTTGGTAACGCCCATCTGTGTGGAAGCGTGTATAGCGAGCCGCGGCGCGTTCTCCCTTATCATGGAGATAACGCCGACATCGGCGGCTATCACCGCGTCAACACCCGCGTTCTGAGCCATGGAAATGAATTCGGGAAAGCGCTCGACTTCTTCATTCGTGGGAACGGTGTTGCAGGTAATGTGGATCTTAACGCCTCTTTCGTGCGCCGTCCGCACGGCTCTGAACAGTTCCTCTTCATTGAAGTTCTTCGCGCCCGCTCTCATGCCGAATGATTTTCCCGCGAGGTATACAGCGTCCGCACCGAAATCCAGCGCCGAACGAAGGCTTTCCTCGTCGCCCGCGGGAGCTAAAAGCTCTGCTTTGATGCTGCTCAAATCGTCACCCCTTATAGATCGGCTCAAAGACCCGCGTCTATGATGTTTTGGTTGTGTTCCTCAAGCGTCGTCGCGTAGTGGAACACGCCCTCTTTATCGGAAAGGAAATAGAAATAGCTGGTTTCATCGGGATAAAGCGCGGCGGTTATCGCGTCCAATCCGGGATTGCATATCGCGCCCGCGGGAAGTCCGTAACATTCATATGTGTCGTACGCGTCTATGACCTCCTGCATTTTTGCGGACTCATCGGCTGTAAAGCTGGGTTTTATGCACTGATCGATATAGGTGTAGGTCGTATTGGATTCCAGCTTCGGGTAAACCGAGGGATTATTCATACGGTTGTGGAATACCGAAGAGATGACCGCCATATTCTCGGGGGCGTTTCCCTCGCGCTGAATGAGCGACGCTAAGATGATGACCTCGTCAAGCGTCATATCAAGCTCTTCCATGCGGTTTTTCATCCTTTTTGTGATCTTGGTGTTAAAGGTGTTTAGCATAGTCCTCGCGGCGGTCTCCGCGTATTCGCTCGTATCGAGCGTCGGGTATTTATCCCAGTCGTCGATAACGTAGAATTCGTAGGTGTCGGGCCAGAGGTAGCCTTCAAGGAGATTAAGACGGTCGGGATCGTCGGGAATGTCCTTCACAAATGAGTATTTATCAAGCCTGCTGCGGTAGACCTTTTCAAAATCCTCCGCGCGGCAGACGTGTTTTTCCTCAAGCTGCTTTCCGACATCCATCGCGGTGCTGCCCTCGGGGAACATTATCGTTACTATGGTTTTGGTGTAGACTTTCGGAGTATTAAGCGCCGTGACGATATTGCCGTAGCTCATATTCGCGCGGAGCGTATGCGTCCCGACCAGAAAACCGCTGTCGTTTTTCGTGAATTTCAGATACGACTTGAAAAGGGACGGTTTCAGAATTATCCCCTTTTCCCCGAGCGTCTCTATGACTTCATCGACCGTGGTATTATCGGTAATGGATAGATCGAATTCCTTCATATCCTTCGCCATTCCCGTAAAATCGCGCATCGCCTGGATAGTGTGATAAGCCAGAAGCGACCCGAGGCACACGGCGACCACCGATATCACAACGCCGAGAAACACCTGACCCATAGTCCTGACGTGATTTGTCTGCTTTTTCTTTTTATGCCTGCGGCGCTTTATGGGATTATCAGCCGGCGCGGGCGGTTCGATCGGCTCCTCGCCCGGCATGGAATCCATAAGCAGCGTTCTCGACATATCGTCAGCGGAATTCATATCGGTGAATTCCTCGCGGGGCGTTATCCCGCGCGCCTC
>CAYPWI010000258.1:0-1349 GCA_964414395.1 uncultured Ruminococcus sp. | reverse complement strand
AATCGTTGAAATTATCTCTGTCCATGATGACCTCCGTCACATATGGTCTCTGTTGAATATCGTAGAATTTGCTTTGATATCGTGCGGCTCTGTCGGTACTTCCATTTTGAAAGAATTGTAACAGATGATCACACTTTTACCGGGAAATGTACTCAAAAATCTGTCGTAATAGCCGCGCCCATATCCCAGCCTATAGCCTTCCCCATCGGCGCACAGCGCGGGAACTATACAAAGCGTGTCCTTATCGGGAACAGCGGGTCTTTCGCGCGGCGGCTCGTCGATATTGAACCGTCCGCGGGTAAGGTCTTCGGATTTGTCAATATAATAGAAAAACAGCTCCTCATCACCGCTTACGGGCAGCACCACGGGAATTTTCCGCTCAAGACAATATCCGATAAGCTTTCGCGTATCGACTTCTATTTCCGTTGAAGCATAGGTGAACACCGCGCTCGACTTATCGATAAGCGGTCTCAGCTGCTCGAAGATATCATTATCCGCTTTCGCTTTTATCATTGGATCGAACGCTTTTCTCCGCGCAATAAGCTCCTTTCGGAGCGTCTTTTTCAGTTCGCGCATTGAATGGCTGCCCTCACGCTGTCCGATTCCGCCTTGCCCTTGACTACGCGCACCAGCTCCAGACCGAAGTCTATAGCCACGCCCGCGCCCTTGGCAGTGGTGAATATCCCGTCGGTAACAACGTGTTTATCCGAGAGCTTCGCGCCGGTCAAAAACTTCTCAAATCCCGGGAAGCAGATAGCCTCTTTGCCGTCGAGCAGCCCTTTCTTACCGAGAATGGACGGCGCGGCGCAGATAGCCCCTATCGGGATATTGTTCTTTACGCAGTAATCTATTGACGCTTGAACTACGGGGTTCGCCTCGAGATTGAGAGTTCCGGGCATACCGCCGGGAAGAATTATCATCTCAAGGCGCTCGTCAAGCTCAACCTGCTGCTCGGTGATGTCGCAGAGCATAAGCACACCGTGCGAGCTCTTCACGCTGTCGTTCTTGATGCCGACCGTCACGAGATCCGCCCCCGCGCGGCGAAGCATATCTATAGGCGCTATCGCCTCTGTTTCCTCAAAGCCGTCTGCCATAAAAATGTAGATCATAATATGTTCCTCCTAATGGTCTGTTATTCCTAAAAAAATTACTTTTCGTATCGCCCTGCCGCAATGAGAGCATTTCTACTTCACAAACTCATCTACAGCGTTATCGAATACTTCTCCTCAAGGAAAACGGGATTATACGACAGCTTCGCCTTTCTTAAGCCCTCGGAGCCCGTGTCGTCCTCGCGGTTGATATACTTGTATCGTCCGCCCAGCATCTTTACAAATTCCCTGTTTACCGCG
>CAYPWI010000257.1:0-3902 GCA_964414395.1 uncultured Ruminococcus sp. | reverse complement strand
AACAAAAATCTGTTTTAGAGAATTAGTAAAATTAACCACTTTAAATTGAAATTTAGCATGATTTTTAATATTAAGATAACGACACAAATCTAATTTATCCACATATCTCAAAACCACGCTTATAAAGTTTGGATATTTAATATTTGTTTTATCATATGGATTCATATTATAATTTACCACTATCATATTTTCTGCGACACTTGTATTAACAATATCCTCTTGATGGCTAAATTCAATACTGTCATCAAAGTAAGCATTAATTTTTGCAATTTTCATAATATTTTGTAGTTCTAAGAAAATTTGATCTATATCAAAAATAAAAGAATGTAATTTTCGATTAATACCAGCTCCGATATTTATCCCTTTATCATTAGATAACGAATCTAAAAAACCACGAATATCATTTTCGTTATTTAAATCCCCCGCTTGAATTCTTGCCATGGGTGTTCCAGACAATGCTTGCCCCTTTTGTAATGGATAAAGAACGAACGGAAAGACATAGTCCTCGCCTTCCTTGTTATATTTATTATATAGATACGAAAAAGCCACTCCCAATTCAATCATACAAAAATGACTTTCATAATATTCCTTGCTAATAATTGGCACAAATATATCACTATCATTCAATTCAGAAAAAATCATATCAACAAAATCTTTACCAACTCTTATGCTTCCATCTTCTGAAGAGCAAAAAACTTCAATATCTCCACTAATATTTTCTAAAAATCTTGCAAATTTTAATGCTACGTCACGGTTTATAGATGAATGGCTAACAAAAATTCTCATAAAACAAGTCATCCCTTACATTACTTTATTTTGCTAATCGTAAAATGCGTAAAAACATTCAAAAATCAGCGATGCTTTGCCATAGACCCCACACTATTGCTATTGCAATAAAATACAATCATACTACATTTATACCTATAATAATTATATCACACCATCCGCCAAAAGTCAACAGATTTTAGTAAAAAAGCAAAATTTTTTGGAATATATAACCAATTTGCGCAGGATGTCAAAATCTTGCGCAACGTGTCATTTTGTTGTGGAATTTGCCAAATTTCTTGCCGCTTTTTTGTTTTATTTCACCAGCAGAAACCTTGCCGCAACCCGAACCTTATGATCCGAGCCGCAGCAAGGCTTCGGGCTCACATTCCCATAGACATCCCCTGGTCCTCGGACTCGCTCTTATCCTCGGCGAGATCTTCATCTTCGGATTCTTCATTTTCGCTCAGTTCATCGTCTAAGTCCTCGGCTTCTTCGTCACCGAGAGCCTCGTCCTCAATTTCCTCACCATCGCCGGAAACGCCCTCAGAATCGCTTTCAGCCTGTTCGCCCGTGTTACTACCCTCGGACTGCTCATCGCCGCCCTCGCGGGCGCACACGGCGGCGGATTCGCCCTGCTCCGAGTTGGCGGCTCTCTGCTCGAGGTCACGGTTGATCTCGGTTTCAATCAACCCGATCACGAACTGCTTTTGCGTCATGTTGTTGCGTTGCAGATAGTCCTTGATCTTCTGGAACAGTTCCTCCGGAACCTGAAATGCCATCGTTCTCATGTTACCCATGTACTTGTCCTCCTTTGCGCTTATCTGCGGGTGCAGCTCGTTGCGAAGCGCCTGCGCAACGAACTCTGCCATAGTCATTTCATGACTGTCCAAAAACTGCCGGACTTCTGCGTGAAGTTCCGCATCGATCTTGACCGTGATGCCCTTCTTTTCCTCACTCGGCATGGTTGTCACTCTCCTTCTTGATGTAATTTCCGAACGCGAATTTTATGAGTTCTTCTACCGTAAACCCGGACTGTGCGGACTGGATCAATAGCAACTCATAAAGCTGTGGGGTGATCTCTACTTCCATGGTACTTCCTTTCTTTTGGTTATATAAATTATCAGCCCGACATCGAATTTTAAGCCGGGCTGACTTTCACTTGTTGAATGGCGGTCATTCTAACGTTTTACGAACCTCGAACCCACATTTGAATGTAACCATTATGGTGTCCTTGCTTTCAACAGTGACCTTTTCAATAAGCTGCCTCGTTACCACATCATCATACTCGGTCAGCTTGAAGTCCTCGTGTTCGAGCCGTTCAAGGATCGCGTCAAGTTCTGTGGAGCCGCTCTGCACGGCAGCCTGTTTCGCTTTCTCACTCTCGATGAACTCACGCAGTGATTTCATTTCCTCGCTGAACCGTGCAATATCGCTCATCGCGGTTTCGGCATTTTCGGAAGCGGTTGCCAGCCTTATCAGCTCATTGATGTTTTGGGCAAGTTCGTCGATCCGCTGCTGCGCTGCTGTAATGCTTCCGTTCAAATTCGGGTCGAGAACCTCTGAGACGCTCTCCCGAAGTACCCTAGCCACATCGTCCTTAACCTCGCAGAATTCATTTATCGCGCTCACTATTGCTCTGTGGAGTTCTTGCTCATCAACTGTGGGGGAGTGATGACATTTTTTCTTGCCGTATTGGATTCGGTTGATACAGCGCCATTTAATTTCCTTGAACCCTTTGGCAGTCCATGTTACCCTCCGATAATGCGCCCCGCATTCTCCGCAGATGAGCAGTTCAGAGAGTGCGTATTTCGCGCTGTACTTGCCCTGTTCGCCTTTGGCGAGCTTGTCAGCTATCACGCGCTTTGCCGACCTCCGCGCCATTTCTTCCTGCACCCGATTGAAGTCGGCACGGGATATTATCGGCTCATGGTGATCTTTTACAAGGTACATCGGAAGTTCGCCATTGTTCTTGCGGATCTTCTTCGTAATGCAGTCCGTCACATACGTTTTTTGGAGAAGCGCGTCACCCGTGTATTTTTCGTTCGTGAGTATCCGCTGAACGACCTCTTTCCTGTACGGCGAATTGCTCCCTTTTGTTGTCAGACCTTTTGCATTAAGCCTGTCGACCACCATGTTCAAACTCATTCCATCAAGGTAGAGCCGATAAATTTCTTTGACAATCTCGGCTTCCTCGGGAACGATCTCCGGCAGTCCGTCCGCGCCTTTTCTGTAGCCGAGAAACCGCGCATATTGCATCGGTACGTTCCCGTTCTTGAAACTCTGGCGAATTCCCCAAGAGACGTTTTTACTGATCGATTCGGACTCGGCTTGCGCGAAGCATGACATGATCGTCAGCATCATCTCGGTGTCGGTCTCAAGGGTGTTTATGTTTTCTTTTTCGAAGATGACCGCGATCCCGAGCGCTTTCAGTTCGCGTATGTAATTCAAGCTGTCTACCGTATTTCGCGCGAATCGGGAGAGCGATTTTGTGAGAATTACGTCTATTTTCCGCTGCCGGCAGAGCCTTATCATTTTCAGAAATTCAGGGCGCTTTTTTGTTTGGGTTCCGGTGATGCCCTCGTCAGCGAAAATTCCGGCAAGCGTCCATTCCACGTTATTTTTTATTTTCTCGGTGTAATAACCGATCTGCGCTTCGTAGCTACTTTCCTGTTCCTCTTGGTCGGTGCTGACGCGGCAGTACGCTGCCACTTTCAAGCGCGTGAAGCGCTGAATCTCATCGCGCGACTTTGCGGGTATAACCACGATCCGCATATTGCTTTGTGCTAATGCTTCCGTCATGTTCTCACTTCCTTTATTGCTAAATATTTTTGCTGGGCACACCTTATGATCAATTCCTCAATGGTGTTTTTATCATCCATTTCGGAATCGAGCAGCCGATTTATTTCATTAGTCATTCGCTGAATTTTATCGGTCGGCTTATATTCCGTTATCGGGATTTCTGTTCGCTGCGGTTCGTCTTTTAGAGCGGGTTTGCGGTAGGTGTTCCGTCCTTTCTTTATTCGAGCCGCTTGCTCAAAGTCCTCTGATGTGATTATATGCGGATAGCCGTTTTCTCCGATATACTTTCGGTTTTCAAGCACTCGGCTGACCATGTTTTTATTCCAAGCCGACTT
>CAYPWI010000256.1:0-3905 GCA_964414395.1 uncultured Ruminococcus sp. | reverse complement strand
AACAGATACAGATGTCCTATAAGGTGAATGGGCGGCAGCGACGGATTATCGGCAATGTAGAGCATTTCTCTTAACATATCCTCCCTGAGATCGTTGTGACGCGCGTGATATATAGGACGCTCCATACCGAGCCCCGCGGATTCGATCAATCCTTTTGCTCTCAGCCCGTCAAACTCTATCCAGCAATATTCCCACGGCATTTCATTATCGGCGATATAGGTGGTAGTCTGATCGGGGAAGATCAGAAAACCTTCTCTGCTTTTCACCCGATAGGTCCGCGTCACGCCCTTGTTATCGTCCGCCATAAGAACGCCCATACCCGATATCACATAATGAAAAAGATAGTGGTTTCGTTTTGCGGGACCGAACGAATGTGACGGCGCGCATTTTTCCTTTCCGAATTGGAACAGTCCGAGATCGACAAAATTTTCTGTTGGGAAGATCGAGAACGTAATATCCTCCATCTCTGCACACTCCTTCCGCATATGTGTATTTGGCGCAGCGGTTATTTTCAACTACATTATAGCATAAAATATGCCAAAATGCAAGGTGATTTTCCTATATAGCACCTAATGCGGCATTTTGGCATAAAACAAGTGGAAATATGCCATTTACGCTAGCATTGAGATATGTTATAATAAAATCACAAAATAACATTCCATATGTCAGGAGGCAGAATATATGAAAAAGCGAGTTTTTCTATCGGCAATTCTTGCAGTGCTTTCTCTGCCGGTGATGCTGTTGTCGGGGTGTTCGGACAGCTCGGGCGGCAGCGGGAAAGTCGAAATTCGGATGCTGCAATATAAGCCCGAGGCTGTCGCGGCATTCGAGAAAATGGAAGAGCGTTTTAACGCGGCTCACGATGATATCCATCTGACTATCGAGTCGCCGAACGAAGCGATGACAGTCCTTAAAACGCGGCTCATCAGGGAGGATTATCCCGATATCGTCGGAATAGGCGGCGATATAAACTACTCAAACTTCCTTGACGCGGGATTGTTTGAAGACTTGTCCGACTTCGAGATCCTGCCCGAGATCAAGCCCTCATATATGCAGATCGAAAAGGATCTCGAGTTTATCCCTCAAGATGGCGTTTACGCTCTTCCCTATGTTGCAAACTGCGCCGGGATACTGTACAACAGGGATATCTTCACCGAGCACGGCTGGGAGATCCCCCATACATGGAGCGAGTTTACAAAGCTGTGCGAAAGAATTGATGAAGAAAGCGACATTTATCCTCTCTACTTCGGATTTAAGGACACCTGGACTTGTCTTGCTCCGTGGAACGCTCTGGCGGTCGGATTATCGCCCGCCGATACCTGCGCGCAGGTCAATGCCGGAAATACGACATTCTCCGAGGAATACTCCGAAGTGGCGGATAAGATCAAGGCGCTTCTCCAATATGCCGAACCCGATCCCTACGCCTACGGCTACAACGACGCCTGCATAGCGTTCGCGAGGGGCGAATCGGCGATGTACCCGATAGGCAGCTATGCCGTGCCGCAGATAATGCAGACAAATCCCGACATAAATATCGATTCTTTCCCGTTCCCCGCGAATGAAGACGAAAAAGATAACGTGCTGAATTCGGGCGTCGATCTTCAATTCTCGATAATGAAGGGCTGCAAGAACAAGGATGCGGCGTATGAAGTTCTGAAATTCCTCTACGAGGACGAAACCATTCAGATCTACCTTGACGATCAAAACGCTGTCCCTTGCAAAAATGGCGATTTTACGCTCCCCTCGATGCTCGACGGAATGAAGGAATACATCGAGGACGACAGGATGTCCGATTTCCACGATCATCACTATCCGAGCGAAATGAGCGTTGACGCTATGATCCAGACTTACCTTATGGACAAGAGCGAAAACGCCCGAGAGACGTTCCTGACACGCTTCGACAACGATTGGAAGCGCTATAACCGCGACCTTATCGAAAAGGTAAGAAAATATGAGGAGGGAAGACAATGAAACGCAAGCTTTCACCGCAGACAAGAACATATATCTTAATGGCGTTGCCCGCGCTCATTCTCTTTGTGGCGTTCAACACGATACCTCTTATTACGGGCGCGTTTTACAGCTTCACGAATTACCGCGGCTACGGCAGCTTTGAATTCGTCGGACTGCGCAATTACATAGACCTTTTCCAAGATGCGAGAGTAGGTCAGTCGTATCTGTTTACGTTCAAATACGCTATCGCGGGTACGATATTGGTAAACCTCATTTCCCTGCTGATCGCTATGGGACTTAACGCCAAGATCAAGGCGAAAAGCTTTCTGAGAGGAATATACTTTATCCCGAATGTTCTCGGCGGACTTGTCGTCGGTTATATTTTCAGCTTTCTGTTTACATACATTATCCCCAGCCTCGGAAACGCGCTGAATGTCGCGTTCCTGAAAAACAGTATTCTCGCAAGCGAAAAATGGGCATGGGTGGGCGTTCTGATAGTCGGCGTATGGCAGTCCGTCGCGATGAACACGATAATCTACATCTCGGGCTTGCAGACGATCCCCGCGGATATCTACGAAGCAAGCTCCATTGACGGTGCGAACAAGTGGCAGACCTTTACAAAGCTCACGCTTCCGATGCTGATGCCGTTTATTTCGATAAACCTTGTTCTCAGCACCAAGAATATGCTTATGGTATTCGATCAGATCATGTCCTTGACAAAGGGCGGCCCCGCGCAGAGCACCGAGTCCATTTCCTACCTCATCTACCGCAACGGTATGGACGGCGGACAATTCGGCTTCCAGAGCGCGAACGCGGTGATGTTCTTTATCGTGGTAGTCACCATTTCCGTAGTTCAGATGAAAATGACGAGCAAGAAGGAGGAACAGCTATGAGTGAAGATATCATCAAGGTCAACAAAACCAAGAAGGCTAAAGGCGATCGCACAAACATTCCCCTGACGATAATTATGTTCATCGGGTGTCTAACCGTTTTGTTCCCGCTTTATATGACGATCATCATCGCGCTGAAATCTCCCGCGGAGATGACCAACGACGCAATGGGCGCGCTGGCTTTCCCGTCAAGCTTGAATTTCGGCAATTTTGCCGAAGCCATGCGCGTTACGCATTTCTGGAATTCCTTACTTAACAGCGTTATGATCACGGGTGTCACCATAGTTCTTTCGCTGATCATCCATTCAATGGCGGGTTACGCGATAGGCAGAGGAATGGTGCGTCACAAGGGGTTTAAGCTCATCTATTTCTATATAGTCAGCGGAATGTTCGTACCGTTCGCGATACTGATGATGCCGCTTGTCAAGCAGACCGCAATACTTGGAATCGACAATATGTTCGGCGTTATTATTCTGTACACGGTATTCTATATGCCGATGAATGTTATGCTCTATTCCGGATATCTTAAAAATATCCCGCTTGCCATGGAGGAAGCCGCGAGCATCGACGGCGCTTCCACCTGGAGAACATATTGGACGATAATCTTCCCGATGATGAAGCCAATGCACGCGACTGTCGCGGTGCTGACAGCACTCGGCACATGGAACGACGTTATGACTCCACTTGTAATTATGTCGGGCACGGAAAACACCACGCTGCCGCTGGCGCAGCTCAATTTCCAGACGCAGTTCGGAACGAATTACAACTTAGCGTTCGCGTCATATCTGCTGGCTCTTATCCCCATTCTGATATTCTATATTATCTGCCAGAAGCAGATCATCGGCGGCGTTGCAAATGGCGCTGTGAAAGGATAAATCATTATGAAGTTATGCAACAAAATTATGCTGATAGCCTATGCGGACAGCATGGGAAAAGATCTCGGCGAGCTGCATAAAATTATAAACAAGCATTATCGGAAAGCCGTCGGCGGGATCCACATTCTTCCGTTTTACCCCTCTTCCGCCGACAGGGGCTTTGCGCCGATAAGATATGATAAGGTCGATG
>CAYPWI010000255.1:0-3907 GCA_964414395.1 uncultured Ruminococcus sp. | reverse complement strand
CGATCGACGGCAACGGAAAGAAATTCATCACTATCGGAGAGATCATGCTGAGACTTACTCCGCCGAACTATGAGAAGATCCGCATGGCTTCCGCGTTTGAGGCGAGCTACGGCGGAAGCGAGGCGAACATCGCTTTGGCGCTCGCTAACCTTGGTGTGGACAGTACGTTTTTCAGCGTTGTGCCCAACAACAGCTTGGGCAAGAGCGCCGTTCGTATGCTGCGCTCCAACGACGTACACTGCACGCCGATGATCCTTTCCACTCCCGAGGAGACCCCGACCCATCGTCTGGGGACATATTACCTCGAAACGGGCTACGGGATACGCCCCAGCAAGGTGACGTATGACCGCAAGCACAGCGCCATCACAGAGTATGATTTCGATAACGTAGATATCGACGCTCTGCTCGACGGCTTCGATTGGCTGCATCTCAGCGGCATCACGCCCGCTTTGGGTGAAAATTGCCGCAGATTTATCATGAACTGCCTGAGAAAGGCGAAAGAGAAGAACCTCATCGTCAGCTTCGACGGCAACTTCCGCAGCCAGCTCTGGACTTGGGAAGAGGCGAGGGATTACTGCACTCAGTGTCTGCCGTATGTGGATGTATTGTTCGGCATAGAGCCTTATCACCTCTGGAAGGACGAGGACGATCACTCCAAGGGCGACTGGAAGGACAATATCCCGCTCCAGCCCAGCTACGAGCAGCAGGACGAGGTATTCACGCATTTTGTCGAGAAGTACCCGAACATCAAGTGCATAGCGCGTCACGTGCGTTACGCTCACAGCGGCAGCGAGAACAGCCTCAAGGCGTTTATGTGGTACGACGATCACACGTTTGAGAGCCGTCTGTTTACGTTCAATATACTCGACCGCGTAGGCGGCGGCGACGCGTTCGCCAGCGGACTTATCTACGCTATGATGAACAACTTCAAGGCGATAGATATGATAAACTTTGCCGTAGCGTCGAGCGTTATCAAGCACACTATCCACGGCGACGGCAATATTACCGATGACGTTCAGAGTATTCGCAACCTGATGAATATGAACTACGACATCAAGAGATAATACGTTAAAAAATTATATTGCGGGAGGTTTTTAAAATGGAACTTTTAAAGGATATGGTAGCGGTAGTTACCGGCGGAACACGCGGCATAGGCTACGCGATCGTGCGGACATTCCTCGAGAACAAGGCGAAGGTCGTTCTTTGCGGCTCGAGACCCGAGACTGCTAAGAAGGCGGTCGACGCTCTCAAGGCTGAGAATTCCTCGTTTGAGGTAGAGGGCATCTCTCCCGATCTTACGAATTACGCCGACGTCGAAAAGGCGCTTGCCGACGTTAAGGCAAAGTACGGGAAGATAGACATTCTTGTCAACAACGCGGGCATCAGCGCTTCCGATCCGCTTTACAAATATGATCCCAAGGATTTCGACAAGATAATGGCGCTCAACGTAAACGCCTGCTTCTATACCGCCAAGGCTGTCGCTCCGATGATGAAGGAGAACGGCGGCGGTGTTATCCTCAACACCTCGTCAATGGTGTCTATCTACGGTCAGCCCGCGGGCGTTGGATATCCCACCTCGAAGTTCGTCGTAAACGGTATGACAAAATCCCTCGCGCGTGAGCTTGCCAAGGACAACATCAGAGTGAACGCGGTAGCTCCGGGCGTTACCGATACCGATATGGTAGCGGCGCTGCCCGAGCAGACGCGTCAGTATATCACGTCCACCATTCCGCTCGGAAGAATAGGCACGCCGCAGGATATCGCCAACGCGTTCCTGTTCCTCGCAAGCCCGCTCGCTTCATATGTAACGGGGGAGATACTCTCCGTGGACGGCTGCGCGAGATCGTAACTTTTATAAATAATAAAATGGCGGGATCTGTTCTGCGGATCCCGCTTGTTTCGTGAAGGATCTTTATTATGAACGAAAGAATAAAGACATCTTTGTTTCAATTTGTAAACGGCACTATAGGCGGAATGATGATCGGCATAGGCGGCTGCGTCAGTCTGTCCTGCGACAACAAATATATCGGTTCACTGCTGTTCTCGCTGGGATTATTTGCCATTTTACAATTCGGCTTCGGGCTTTTTACGGGAAAAGTGGGTTATATCCCGCTTCGCCGCCCGGTGTATCTGCTTGAATGTTTGTTTACGCTGCTGGGGAACGCGTTCGGAACATTTCTCGACGCGTTTCTGTTCAACCAAACGCGAATAGGCGCGGCGATCTCCGAAAAGGCGCTTGCGAGCGTGAACACCAAGCTTGCCGATTCGCCGCTAAGCGCGTTCGTTCTGGCTATCTTCTGCGGAATGTTGATGTTTATGGCAGTCGATAACGCGAGAATATCCCGCGCGGACGGCGGACATATTGAGAAAGTGGTCGGCACGATGATGTGCGTTATGGTGTTTATCCTCTGCGGGTTCAACCACTGCATCGCCGATATGTTCTACTTATTCCTGACGGGGAAGATCACCGCCGCGGGAGTATATCTGCCCGTGATAATTCTGGGGAACGCCCTCGGCGGTATGCTGCTGCCGCTTTTGAAGATGCTGACAGACAAGCCGTTTCCGAAGGAATGATTTTATAAAAAACTCCTCTCGCGGTGCGGTGAGAGGAGTTTGCCGTATTTCGATCAAAAGGGCAGGGAAGTGAACATAAAAAAGCAGCCCCCGATCATTCGGAGGCTGTCGAATTATCTTCGCTCGTTGTGTTATCGATGTCTGCTGTCACAGAGACGCCCGCTTGTTCGCCTGCGGGAATGACATAGTAGATACGTTCGTCCGCGTTAGCGTAGCCCAGCTTGTTGCGCGCGATATCCTCGAGATATTCCTTAAGCTTTTCATCGTCTTCAAGATAGGCGTTTATCTGCGCGTTTTTCTCGTTTATCTCGTTCGTTTGCCGAATGAGCTCGTTGCGCTTTAGTTCGTTCTCGCGGATAGATATCTGATCGCGCACTATCGCAAAAACGGCAAATCCCGCAAACAGCGCTATCGCGATACCCGCCAGAAGATCTATCGGTCCGCGGCGCTTTTTCTTTTCATGAGCTTCTTGTGACCCTTGCTTTAATGACATGACCTTCTTCACCTTCCCCAATTTTATCTAATCTCTTTTTATTATACATCTTTTGTGAAGCGGATTTCAAGTCCCGACGTTTGTTTTCCTTTAATTCTTTATGATCTTTGTAGATTTTACCAAATGTCAACGTTATTTTTTGGCATATTGTGCTAAACAATTTCTTCACAGAACGCCCTATCATGTGCAAAAATTTCCCGATCGTCGCTCTCCACGCGATCGAAGCGGCGCTTTCTATAAGATTGAGCAGTCTTCCTATAGTGACGATATATGTGAAAACTCCCGCTCCAAATCCAAAAACGGTATACATCCTTACATAGCTGCCCAGACTCTTTGAAAGCGTCATGACCGCAAAGGCAGACAACACGAAAAATAAAACATCGCATAAAAACACCGCTGCCTTAAAGCGCAGAATAAGCCTGACTATTCTCAATGCCTCATAGATCAGTCCGAAGAGAAGACCTACGACAAATGCGATCATAAAGCAATCGGGTATAGAAACATTCATCTTGACCTCCGAATTTTGTTGATTTCTTGTTGTTATATCACCTGAACAGCTTCTTTACGGGACCGTCCAGCACACTGTGGCGGTCGTAGTTTATGGAATTTACGCTGCCCGTCATGGAAAAATCTCCGTTTTCCGCGTCGAGGGAATTTACGTGGAGATCCTCTCCCTTGATGACCAGCTCACCCAATACCGTTGACAGGACTATCTTGCTTTCCGTGAAGCTGTCAATATCCCTGACCCCCGAGATCCTTAAGCTTTTTCTGTTTTCCAGAATGATATTCTGCGGTATCGCCGCCGTGACCTTTTCCATAATGACACCCCCGAGATAATAG
>CAYPWI010000254.1:0-3919 GCA_964414395.1 uncultured Ruminococcus sp. | reverse complement strand
AACTTTTTTTGCACAAAGAAAAGAAAGTATTTTTTCGTTTTGAATAAAATCTTCCAAAAATCGGAAAAATGCGGCTGATTATGCCGCCGCTCTTGACAAAAAAAGAACTATGTGCTATAATAATAGGAACAAAAAGCCGTACATAATACAGCGAAATTCTTTTGACGGAGGTTCTTTAAAATGGCATACGAGTTTACAGCAAATCTTGAGACGGGCAATAAGATCATCGACGGCGAACACCGCGAGCTCATCGCGGCGGTCAACCGTCTTCTGGAAGCCAGCAGCTCGGGCAAGGGCAGAGAGCAGATGAAGCAGACCATCGACTTTCTGAACAATTACGTGGATAAGCATTTTCTTCATGAGGAGCAGCTCCAGCAGCGCAGCAGCTACCCCAATTACGCGGGACACAAGCAGTTCCACGACAGTTATAAGAAAAAGCTCCGCGAGATCACCGCGAGCATTACCGGGGACGGCGCGACCATCGCGCAGCTTGCCGCGCTCAACGGTCATATCAGCGTCCTGATCTCCCATATCCGCACCGAGGATAAGAAGCTGGGCGCGTTCCTCAACAGCAAGTAATAATACCGCTCCGCCGAGGAACGACACCGCGGCGGGGCGTTTCGTTTTTCGGAAAGGAAAAAAATGGACGCGATAACACGACTGGATTTTTCGATACTCGATCTTATCCGTGAGAACTTGTCCTGCGCGGCGCTGGACGCGGTGATGCCGATAATAACATTTCTGGGCAGCGGCGGTCTGCTGTGGATCGTGGCGGCGGTGATCATGCTTTTTACGCGCGGATGCCGCAAAAACGGCGTTATGATGTGCGTTGGGCTGCTGCTCTGCGTCCTCGTCGGCAATCTTCTTTTAAAGAATATAGTAGCCCGCGACCGCCCCTGCTGGATAAACGAGGACGTGATAATGCGGGTGGCGATACCGAAGGACTATTCGTTCCCCTCGGCACATTCCATGACCTCGTTCGCGGCGGCGGTGGTGCTGTTCCACACGGACAAGCGGCTGGGGATCGCGGGGTTCGTTATGGCGGCGCTCATAGCGTTCTCAAGACTGTATCTCTACGTACACTTCCCGACCGACGTTTTCGCGGGAATGATTATGGGAATAGTGTTGGGAATAGCATCGTGCGTATTGGTTGAGAAGATAGCGGAAGTAAGAGATAAGAAAAAGATGACATAATAAAATATGCTCGCTCCCCTTGTGTTCGGGGGAGCTTATTTTTGTGAATTTCTCCGTTTTATAAATTTCTTGAAATAAGCTATTGAAAAAACGGACGGGATATGTTATAATTATTTTAAGTATTTTTGAAAGTAACATATGAGGTGGAAAAATATGGCAACTAAGTACATTTTCGTAACGGGCGGCGTTGTTTCGGGACTGGGCAAGGGCATAACGGCGGCTTCCCTTGGGCGGCTGCTGAAAATGCGCGGCTACCGCGTGACTATCCAGAAGTTTGATCCGTATCTGAACGTCGACCCCGGCACGATGTCCCCCTATCAGCACGGCGAGGTGTTCGTGACGGACGACGGCGCGGAGACCGACCTCGACCTCGGTCACTACGAGCGCTTTATCGATGAGAACTTGTCGGTGAATTCCAACGTCACCACGGGCAAGATCTACTGGACGATCCTCAATAAGGAGCGCCGCGGCGACTATCTCGGCGGCACGGTGCAGGTCATTCCCCATGTCACCAACGAGATAAAGAGCCGCGTCTACAGAGCCGCCAACAGCGGCGCGGAGACTGTCGACGTGGTCATCACCGAGATCGGCGGCACGGTGGGCGATATCGAGTCCACGCCGTTCCTCGAGACCATTCGCCAGGTGAGCTACGAGAAAGGGCGCGAGAACGTCCTCTATATCCATGTAACTCTGCTTCCCTTTGTAACGGGCAGCAACGAATTGAAGACCAAGCCCACCCAGCACAGCGTAAAGCAGCTGCTCTCGCTCGGTATCCAGCCGAATATTCTGGTTCTCCGCAGCGAGTGCGAAGTTCCTCAGGAGATGAAGGATAAAATAGCGCTCTTCTGCAATGTGCGCCGCGAGGACGTTGTGCAGAACCTCACCGCTTCCTCACTCTATGCCGTGCCGCTCATGCTCGAGAAGGAAGGGCTCGCGCACTCCGCGTGCTATCACCTCGGTCTCGAGGACAGAGAACCCGACCTCACCGAGTGGCAGGAAATGGTCCACCGCCAGGAGAACGCCACAAAGCCGCTGACTATCGGGCTTGTGGGCAAGTATGTGGCGCTTCCAGACGCGTATATCTCCGTTATGGAATCTATACGTCACGCGGGCGCGGTCTGCGGCTGCAACGTCGATATACAGCTCATAAATTCCGAGGAAGTTACTCATGAGAACGCGGCGGAGATGCTCGGCGGCTGCGACGGGATATGCGTTCCCGGCGGCTTCGGCGACAGGGGTATCGAGGGCAAGATCGAAGCGGTGCGTTACGCGCGTGAGAATAAAGTTCCCTATCTTGGGCTTTGCCTCGGTATGCAGATGGCGGTCATCGAGTTCGCGCGGCACGTCGTGGGGCTTGAGGACGCGAATTCCTCCGAGTTCGGGGAGTTCAAATATCCCGTTATCGACCTTATGCCCGACCAGAAGGGCGTTGACATGGGCGGCACTATGCGTCTTGGCTTGTATCCATGCAAGCTCGAGGAAGGCAGTATATCCCGCAGCGTATACGGCGACGAGCTCATTTACGAGCGCCACCGTCACCGCTATGAGTTCAACAACGTATATCGTGATGAATTGTCCGCAAAGGGCTTGAAGTTCGCGGGATTGTCCCCCGACGGCAAACTGGTGGAGATAGTGGAGCTTCCGCGCAATGAACACCCGTTCTTCGTGGGAGTGCAGTTCCACCCCGAGTTCAAGTCGCGCCCGAACAGACCTCACCCGCTGTTCACGGAGTTCATCAAGACCTCCTCCGAACTGAAAGAAAATGTACAATTGACGATGGATAATTGACGATCGACGATTGGCAATTTTGGGGCGCTGCCCGCGGCGGCGTACCGAAATTATACATTATTGATTATAAAACGGAGTTTTATTTATGAGTAAGGGTTTCTATGACAACCGCGAATTGTCGTGGCTGAAATTCAACGAGCGCGTATTGGAAGAAGCGCGGGACGAGTCCACGCCGCTGTTCGAGCGGCTGCGCTTCGTGCAGATATTCTGTTCCAATCTCGACGAGTTCTTTATGATAAGAGTCGGCAGTCTTCACGACAAAATGCTGTTCGATCCCAAGGACAGAGACAACAAGACCGACCTTACCGCCAAGGAACAGCTGACGGAGATCTCCAAGAGCGTCAGCGCGCTTATCCCCGTCAAGGACGACATCTATTCCGAGATAATGCGCGGACTGTCGGCGTTCGGCGTGGAGCATATCGACGAGGACAAGCTCACCCCCGACGAGGACGCGTTCGTCAAGGCGTATTTCAACAGGGAAGTGCGTCCGCTGCTCTTTACGGGGATAGTGGACAAAAAGCACCCCGTTCCGTTCCTCAAAAGCGGGGAGATCTATGTCGGCTGCAAGATCCGCAAGAAGACCGACAATTCGGGAAAATACATCTTCGGCATACTCCCCGCGTCGGAGGGGCTGCCGCGCGTGGTCTTCCTGCCGCAGACCAAGACGGACGGCGCTAAAAAGTCCGCGCCCACGGGAAGATTTATTCTTATGGAAGAGATCATCCGCCGCTGCGCGAAGCAGGTCTGGGACAATTTCGAGATCATCTCGAAGTGCATATTCAGAGTAACGCGCAACGCCGATATTCCCATAGATGAGGGACTGTTCGATCATGATGTGGACTTCCGCGATATAATGAGCAAGATGGTCAAGAAGCGCAAGAAATTAAGCCCCGTGCGTCTGGAATTCCAGGGCGAGCCCGATAACGATACGATATCC
>CAYPWI010000253.1:0-3935 GCA_964414395.1 uncultured Ruminococcus sp. | reverse complement strand
CGACCAACGTAAGTACCTTTTTTCTTTCCATTTCTTTTTTCTCCTATTCTCCGCAAACGCGGCTGATCTGATGACCGCAAGGGGGCTTTAACTGCCGCCCTTTGGAGAATACAAGAAATGGGCGATCGTTAAAACCGCCCTTGGAATGTTCGCGTGTCGAGATTGCAGGTAGATCAGCGGGCTGTTATATGCAGCCCAAAATTCCTACGTCGGCATTATCCGAATCAGGTTCCAAACCTTGCGGTTTCGGGGTCGAAGCCTAACTTCCTCTCAGCCTTTTACAGCTCCCCCGTATTCAGTTGACAAGGGAAAGTTGGCAATTATTAAATCGCCGCCTGTCTTTCCTTGCCTATTTTATTATATCACGATTTGCGGATTTGTCAAGGGGTTTTTGAAATTATTTTGCAAGCTCCATTTTAATGTGGACTATCCCCTCTTCGAGGAACTCGTCCGATATGGTAACAAATCCCAGCTTTTTATAGAACTCTTCGGCGTGCTTCTGCGCGTCAATGATTATCGCGCGTTTGCCGAAACGTTCCCGAGCGGCTTTTATACCGCGCTCCATAATAAGCGCTCCCAGCCCATGCCCGTGAACGAGCGTGAGAACTCTGCCAATGCGGATATACTCCCCGTCAAGGTATGCGCGGAGATACGCCGTGACTTGTCCGTTTTTCTCCCCGCCTTCCTCGAAGAAGCAGTGCAGACTTTTGTAGTCTACATCGTCCTCATCGACATATTTTATATCCTGTTCCATGCGGAATATTCTGGAACGCGCTTTCAGGATCTCGTACAGCTCGGCGGCGGTAAGCTCCGGGAAGAGCTTTGCTTTAAAGAACGGAGATCTTTCCATTGATTTCTTCCTTATTTAGAAAATTTCTTCTCAAACTCCGCGTAATTACTTTTCCGCGTATCTCCCGGAATGGCGAACACCGCGTGTTTTACGGAGCTTTCCTCGAGCCGTTCCGCGAAAAGCCTCGCCACCGCAGCGGGGTCTTGCCCGAACACGCCGCAGCCCCACGCGCCGAGAACTACGGTCTCTATACCCTGTTCCTCGGCTATGCTTATCACAAAATCAACGCGCTGTTTGAGAGCGGTTTCGTTCTGTGCCTCGGTCACGCCGCGCCCTCTCGCCGCGCTCATATTGGGAGCGGCGCAGGTGATGACGGAACACTCGGCGCTTTTTCCGTTCCGCTCGAAGATCACCTCGGGGGAGAATATCGCCCTGTCGGTGTACAGCGAATTATTGAGCGTTTTTTCGTTCTCGGCATAGAAGCTCTCGAACTCGCACAGTACATTATACAGCGTCGAATCATGGCATATCGCTTCCTCCTGCGCCCACGCGCCCGTGATAAATCCGCCGCCCGCGTGACGGTAAGACGCGAAGTTCAGCATGGCGCAGCCGGGATATTTCAATACCGCGTCGGTCGAATCGATGTTCAGCACGATATATTCCGTATCGCGTTTCTCGCCGCTCTTTTTCGGCGCTTTGCCGCTGCCGCCGTAGATCACCGAGCGCTCTATCGAATCTTTGATCTTATCGCCGAAGCGTTCTTCCATTTCTTTAACGTGAGCGGCGGCGCGCTCGCGAAGTCCTATGCGTCTGTCCATATAAAAACTCCTTTTTAAACAACGGTCTCCAGCGCCGTCTTGAACGGCGCTAAGTCGGGGTATTCTTTTTCGAGCTTCTGCATATTTCGCAGCAGCACCTTATACCAATCGTCCTTGGTTTTAACGTAGTATTGCGTTACTCGGTCGAGCAGAGCCAGGCAGTCAGCGCGTCTGTAGTCGGATATCGAGATCAGCGCTATGCAGTACGAAAACCCGATAGTGTCGAAATTATACTTGAACGCCGGGTCGGGGAAATATCCGTCGCAGGCTTTCAGAAGAACGTCGATAAGTTCACGCTCGTCCTTGTACTTCTCCATGCGCTTATACTCGGCGGGCGAGACGGACGCGTGAGAGAACTTCGTCAGCTGCTTGCAGAAGCCCCAAGCCGCCGCTTTTACGCTGTCGGGCATATTGCCGTTTTCGATCACCTTGAAAACGCGTATGGTCATTTCCTTCATGATCACGGCGTGGTCGGGGTGGTCGGGCTTAGCGCCCAAAGGTGCGGCTTTCCAAGCCTTCAAATGCTCCCGCATTTCTTCTAAGGTGGGGACTTTTACCGATTTTGCCATTTTGGGTTCCTCCATATATTTTATTTACACAGGTTCCCCTATGCCTTCGAGCAGCTTTTGCATACGCTCGAATTCCTCTTCGTTATTTGCGGCGTAGTCCATCTGGATATCGCCTCCGCCCGTATCCATAAGCGCGACGCGCCCGCCGTTTTCTCCGTATACGGTGACAAGACAGTCAAAGAGCCAATAGTCAAATACCCCGAGTTTGGGGAACAGGCTCTCGCCCTTATCTCTTTCCTCGGGCATTATGAAATAGAATTCCTCGGGGGAATATTCAAGGCAGATGCTCGCCTGATAGTCGAACATCGCGGTGATAAACTCCGAGAAGCGCGGGGAGCCGATGACCCATCCGCCGTCTGTCGTACTCATATAGACCGGCGGATCGCCGAGCGCTGTATCGGACTTCCTGAGCGCCGCGCGGCATACGCCCTGATTTTCGTTAAAGAAGACTATGTATTCGGGGTCTATCAGCGCGGGGTATCTGTTCGGCAGGATAAGCTCGTCCTGCAAGCCGTGAAGTTCGGGCGTTTTTCCGCAATAGAGATAGAATTTTTCAAGCTCCGAGGGCAGTTCTCCGACCTGAGCCTTGACCGCCGCCAGTTCCTCGGGAGAATATCCGACCGCCTTTTCCGCCTTGAATAACTCGAGAATTTTCTTGTACTTTTCCATGTTCGTTTACCTCTTGAAATATATCCCCATGCTGTCTCCGTCTCCGCAATAGCACAGCACCCAATCGAATTTTTCGCGCTTTGGGAGAATGTAAAAATCCTCTACGCGCCCGGAGCAGTCCTCGATGATCCGCGTTATAGCGGGCAGCTTTCCTTCGTAGACCCAGCCCTTGTCATTGATGTAATAGAACTCGGCGGGGCGGTTATCCTTCGGAATGATCCCGTCGATCTTTTGGACGAACTCCGTCCAGCTGTCCGAGCCGAACCCGTTTTGAATAAATTCCGAATGTGCCAGATCCTCGCGGAAGTGGAGCCACAGATAATGCAGATGTATCTCGGGGTGATGCTCATAGTCGATAAACGTATAATAAAATCTCTTGATTATCTTTTCATAGTCGAGCTTGCCGACCTCGTGAAAATCGGCGCGGTTTATGTTTAAGTCTTTGATCGACTGCTCCGCCTCGTCCCGGACTTCATAACGGAACGACTTTTCTTCATCGGTATATTTTGCCATCAGAAATTTTCCTCCAAGCTTTGAAGGTTCTCATAACATTTGCCCCAGCGGTATTTCCCTTTGAACTTATTAAGAGCCGCCCACACAAGCCCGTCCTCGTCTTGTATCTCGCCGATATACGCGCCGCCGTAGGTGAACATTCTAAGCGGCAGAGCGTCGCTAAAATCCTCGGGGAGCTTTATTTGTGAGAGTATCTCGCAGCTGTGTTCTTTGAGGAAAGCAAGATCTTGTTCGGAATACTCGGTGTTGAGCGTGATTTTCATTTTAATTTTCCTCATCATATTTTATTCCCCAAATGCGGCGGTTTGCGTGGCGGAGTTGCCGGATAAAAACCAAAGCGACAAATCTCACCTATAAGTCCAAAGTAGTTATATCACGACTAATACTATTATTCCATAAAAAGTAGACATTTTAAAAGCGGAGCAGTCGGATAAACCACAAAGCGGCTTTCGTCACCTATAAGCCCAAAGTAGGCATATCACGACTAAGGGCGCAAAAAAGCAACGGAACACTTTTTCGCTTGTATCACCGAAAAGCGCGGTGGGTGGGGGTGAGGGAGAGGGGGAAGAGGGGATC
>CAYPWI010000252.1:0-3940 GCA_964414395.1 uncultured Ruminococcus sp. | reverse complement strand
TTCGCGAAAGAGGCTGGCGCGGCGTGACGGTCGAAGCGCAGCGAAGACCGACACGCCGCGTCAGCCTGCTAGCAAAGTTCGCGCAGCGAACTTTGCGCTTCGCGAATTGCTTTTCAAATCAGCGCAGCGAATTTTGCGCTTCGCGAATTGCTTTAAAATCAATAGCACAAGACAACGCTGCGGCGGCGCATTAAAGGCACGTAACGGCAAGAACAACACAAAAGCAACGTATTAAATGCACGTCGTTATAAGAACAACATTTCAAAGAGCGATGCAATTCGCGAAAGAGGCTGGCGCGGCGTGACGGTCGAAGCGCAGCGAAGACCGACACGCCGCGTCAGCCTGCTAGCAAAGTTCGCGCAGCGAACTTTGCGGTTCGCGAATTGCTATTCAGATAGGAGATTTTATTATGACATTTGATGAGATTTTAAGCGCGGTTCGCGAGACCGCCGCTTCCACCGATGTTTCGGGAACGAACTTTCTCGCGGTACAGATCAACCTTACAGGCAAGGACAGCGGCGTGTTCTATGTTGAGGTAAAGGACGGCAAGACCTCCGTAGAACCGTATGAGTACAACGACCGCTCCTGCGCTATCACCATTGAGCCGTCGAATTTTATGAAGCTAATGGAAGGAAAGCTCGATCCCGTTCTGGCGTATACCACGGGAAAGCTCAAGGTCGAGGGCGATCTCGGCAAGGCGCTCGAGTTCTCCAAGCTTTTTAAGCAAAAGAAGAAGTAAGCCGTGAAGCGGGTAAATTTAAGGCGCGCGGCGCTTATCCTTGCCGCCATGCTCGTTCTTTCGGGCTGTCGGAGCGAACAGGAATTCATCGTTGACACTAGCTCCGTCTCCGTGCCGATATCGGCGGACGGTTCAAGCGTCGGCGGATCGGAAAATACCGCTTCTGACGGATCTCAAAGCTCCGACCCGGATATCACCGATGTGGGGAGCGTGGGCGGTGAGGAAAGTTCCTCTCAGCCCGTTCAAAGCTCGCCCGTTTCGGAGAGCTCGGGCGGCTCTGAAAGTTCGGAAGTGACAAGTTCGCAGGTAAGCTCATCGAGCGGCGCGGCAGGTTCTTCGAGCGTCTCAAGTGTTTCAAGCTTTGGCAGCAAGCCGCAAAGTTCCTCAAGCGTCGGAGCGTCGGGCAGCAGACCGCACAGTTCTTCGAGTTCCTCAAGTTCGAGCGCTAGACCGCAAAGCTCTTCAAGCAGCTCTTCTCACTCCTTTTCCACGGGCGGCATCTCCTGTTCATGGAAAATTGGAAATACCTGGAGTGAGGGCGGCAAAAAGTGCGGCACGGCGGAGCTTACGATCTCAAATAATTCCGGAAAGAATATTGAGGGCTGGAACGCGAAATTCTCCGTTCCGAGCGGATTTTCCATATCCAACGGCTGGAGCGGGACTTATAATGTCAGCGGTACGACCGTCACGGTAACGGACGCGGGATACAATAAGAGCATACCCAACGGCAGCGGCATTACCGTGGGGTTCAACTACAGCTGCCCGGGCGATTTCACGCCGCCGTCTTCGGTGACGTTCAACGGGAACGCGGCTGGAAGTTCTCCGTCTTCCTCACAAGGAGGACAGGGCGGTCAGGGCAGTCAGGGCGGGCAAACATCCTCGGGCAGTCAAGGGAACGAGCCCGTTTCCACAGATATCAAGGAGATGCTGACGCGAGACCCGAACGCCAAGCAGGGCGACGATTGGCTGCACGTCTCGGGAAACAAGATCCTTGACAGAAACGGCAAAGAGGTGTGGCTTACCGGCGTGAACTGGTTCGGCTACAACACGGGAACGAATATCTTTGACGGCTTGTGGAACAGCAATCTGAGAAGTTCCGTAAAGGCGATAGCCGATCACGGCTTCAATCTGATACGCGTTCCCATCTCGGCGGAGCTGATAAATCAGTGGTCTCGCGGGGAATACCCTCGGGCGAACTATAACAACGCGCTCAATCCCGAGCTTAACGCGCTGAATTCCCTGCAAATATTCGAGTATTTTTTGAAGCTCGCCGAGCAGAACGGTATGAAGGTCATGCCCGATATCCATTGCGCCGAGACCGACGCGCAGGGGCACAATGTCAACCTCTGGTACACAAGCAAGGTCACGGTGGACGACTATTACCATGCTTTGGAGTGGCTTGCGGAGCGCTATAAGAACAACGATACGATCATCGCGATAGATCTGAAAAACGAGCCGCACGGCAAGCCCAATGAGCAGAACAAGGCGATCTGGAACAATTCGACGGATATCAACAACTGGAAGCACACCGCGGAGATCGCCGCCGGGAAGATCTTAGCTATAAATCCCAATGTGCTGATAATGGTCGAGGGCACGGAGATCTATTCCAAGAATAACGGCAGCTACACTTCGACAAATTCCGCGGACTACTATTTCAACTGGTGGGGCGGAAATCTGCGCGGTGTGAAGGACTATCCCGTAAACCTCGGAGCGCATCAGGATAAGCTGGTCTATTCGCCGCACGACTACGGACCCACGGTCTACGAACAGCCGTGGTTCAAGGGCGGGTATGATTACGACAGCCTTATCAGGGATTGCTGGCAGGACAATTGGCTCTACATACATCAAACGGGCACCGCGCCGCTGCTTATCGGCGAGTGGGGCGGGTTTATGCGCGAGCCGAACCTCACGTGGATGACTTGTATGAGGAGGCTCATCAAGGAAAATCGCCTCAATCACACCTTCTGGTGCTTCAACGCCAATTCCGGAGACACGGGCGGGCTGGTTCTCGACGATTTTGTGACTTGGGACACCGAAAAGTACAACTTCGTGAAGGAAGTGCTCTGGCAGGAGAATGGAAAATTCGTCGGGCTGGATCATCGGATACCGCTCGGTGAGAATGGGGTATCGATAAGCGAGTTGTAAAATTCAAAATGAAAAGCGTTCTTTCCCTTTTGGGACGAGAACGCTTTTGCTTTATATTTCCTCTTATTTTTCAGACTTTTTTCGATAAAATATTATTACCGAAAGGAGTTGTAAATTTTATGAATATCTCAAATCAGGAGTACGGCGAGCTTGTTAAACGTCATTCCCCGCCCTCCGCTATGTATAAAACCGTTCCCATGGCGTTCGTTATCGGCGGCGGCATCTGCGTTCTCGGCGAGGGGCTGCTGAACCTGTTTCAGTACTTCGGACTGGATCAGGATCACGCGGCGATGTGGACTTCCATGTCGCTTATCTTTCTGTCGGCGCTGCTGACGGGTCTCAAGCTCTATGACAGAATAGCTCAGTACGCGGGCGCGGGTACTTTGGTGCCTATAACGGGCTTCGCGAACTCGGTGGTATCTCCCGCGCTGGATTTCAAGAGCGAGGGCTTCGTGCTGGGGCTGGGAGCCAAGATGTTCGTCATCGCGGGTCCCGTCATAGTCTACGGAATTTCCGCGTCGATAGTCTACGGGCTTATCTACTATATCGTAACGCTGTTTCAGGGGGGGCTGATGCTATGAATATATGCGAGGGAAAGACCTTTAAATTCAGCAACGCCTCCGTGGCGGCGTTCGCTTCCGTCGTCGGCAAAGCCGAGGGCGAGGGACCTTACGGAGACGAGTTCGATGAGATAATCCCCGACAACAAAGGCAGTGCCGACACCTGGGAACAGGCGGAGGCGCAGCTCCAGCAGAAGTCCCTGAAACGCGCCATGGAAAAGGCGGGGCTTGCTCCCGAGAACATGGATCTTATCTTTGCGGGAGATCTTTTAAATCAATGCACAAGCTCGTCCTACGGTCTGAAAGAATTCTATATCCCCTTTCTGGGAGTGTACGGCGCTTGCTCGACGTTCGCGGAGTCGCTGCTGCTCGCCGCTTCCATGGTGAACGCGGGGTATGTGGATAACTGCGCTGCGGTGACAAGCTCGCATTTCTCGTCCGCGGAGCGTCAGTTCCGCTTTCCGCTGAACTACGGCGGCGTGAGAACGCCCACGGC
>CAYPWI010000251.1:2397-3973 GCA_964414395.1 uncultured Ruminococcus sp. | reverse complement strand
TGATTTGGTATACTTTCTAAGCGATTCTTTCGTTTTGGTCAGAATTGATGAGAATGACCCTGATATGGGGTCTTATTTCTACGAATTGGATGGCACTGAGATCACAAGAACGAAAAATACTTTTGATCGTTAGATATTGGCGTATCCTCGTTTGGCTGGCTTTTTCTATATATTAGGCTATAATAGCTGTTATGAGTTTTGCTCAAGGCTATAAATACATTTATGGGAGGTAAATTCTATGATCGGAACATTAAAAAAGAGGGCTATGTCTTTGCTGATGGCGTTGACAGTGTTGGTGAGCGTGTCGGCGGTGTTTGAGAGCGTAAGCATAAAGGCACAGGCGTATTCAATTCCGGCTTCTTCTGCCAGCAGAGATGAGGTAGCCGGAAGATTAAAAGTAATAGCGGATAAATGGAATGGTAAGAACTATTCCCAAATGCATAATGCCGGAGAAGCGGTATATTATTACGGAGACGGCGATTGCTTCTCATTCTCAAAAGTGGTTTTTGAACAGGTTTTTGGTTTATTGGCATATGCTAGCTACAAATCGAACCATTATGAGATAAATCCCTCGAATGGTTGGAATGATGTTATAAGTTTGGTGGGTCAAGCAGCTGGCACGAACAGTGCGGCAATATCGAAAAATGTTCTTTCAAACGCGTTGCCGGGAGATATCGTGATAGGAAAACTGAGTAAAACGCCTCATGTTATGGTAGTGTATTCAACCGGAGATAATACAGGTATACGCTTTTTGGATTGTAACAACGATACGAATAATACCGTGGCACTTAGATATGAGACATATGCGACATTTGCAAGCCGATACTCAAAATTTTCTTTGTATCGTGCTGTAAATTACCCGCTTGAGGCTGAAAAGCCTGTTCCCACTATCTCCGCCCCCAAGACCCAAGATGAAGTAGTATCCAGACTTAACACGCTGATGAAAGGCGAATACGGCAAAGACAAGACTTTTCCGTACAGCAGTACGCCCGTGCCTGCGTATCTCGCGGGTGAGGCGGGCGGCACACGAACAGACGGTTATGCCCGCTATGTGTTTTACCAATTGTTTGGCATACCCATGTCTGCCGGAGTCAGCTCAAATCAATACCAATTAACGAACAGTAACGGAAACCTTAAGACTATAGCGTCGTGCAGCGGCACGTCAACAGCGGCAACGATGAAAGCTGACGTTTTCAAGGCAAAGCCCGGAGATATTATTCAAGGCAAAGGCAATGGCTTTTACCAGACGATGGTGGTCGTGTCGTATAATGAAAACGGCATAACGATTCTTGACTGCGATAATGACTATAAAAACGGTATCGAATTGCGCACGCGTGATTGGTCAAAGTTTGCCGGTTCGTTCAAGCAGTACACGATTTATCGCTCGGTCAATTATCCGAATTCAACACCGACCGAAGTCACCAAACCCGGAACAAGTTCAAAACCCAAAGCAGATGTAAATGACGACGGAAAAGAGGATGTTTCAGATGTTGTGATTTTCATAGCAAGGTTCTTATCGGGAAGCGCTGTTGATCTGAAAAAATATGATTTCAACGGTGATGGAAAAATTGATGTG
>CAYPWI010000251.1:0-2387 GCA_964414395.1 uncultured Ruminococcus sp. | reverse complement strand
TTAATGGATATTCTCCTTTCGTGATAATGCGGGCGTGAAATAAAATTGGGATCATTGTCGGATAGAATAGAATACGTTTGTAGTATACGAATTGCTTACTAAAAAAATAGATGAAATGTCCCCGCGTTCCGATAAGGAGCGCGGGGTGTTTCATATCTATCGGTCAAGGTCATCGTTATCAAATACTTCTTCTTCGGTCAGCCATTCCCCTTTTTTAGCCTGTTCTTCTGCTTCGGATAGCTTTGCGTCAATGTGTTCCCTGAATCGTTCCAAAGCTGAATACTGCTCGATACTCATCACAACCATATTTCCATACCCATTTTTGGTAAGGAACACAGGCTCTCCCGAGGCTACTATCTTTTCGATCTCCGAGAACTTGTTTCTGAGGTCTGAAACGGGTCTGATGTGTATCATAATATTTCTCCTTTCAATATGGCTGTTATTTTATCTTTATTATATCATAATTCTGATAAAAAATCAAGCGAAATCGTGCAAAAATTTATCCCCCTGTGAGAGGGGGATTTTTTGTGGCTGTTCGGTAAATAATAGCTTGTGATGATCATTATGTGAAAACATCATTCAAGTCAATGGAGCAGTCGTTTAAAACGGAGATTGTGGCTGTGTCGCCCGCTTCGTAGACCCTGACGGCTTCTAAAGTGCCTTTTTCATCGGGAAGATAGACCGTTACGGTTTCCGCCACGGGATCGACTATCCAATATTCGCGGACTCCCGCGCGCTGATAAAGACGGCGCTTTGTGACTATATCGCGCTGTCTGTTTGACGGGGAGAGTATCTCGATTATAAAGTCGGGCGCGCCCTTGCAGCCATGATCATCGATCTTGCTCGGGTCGCAGATCACGGTAATATCAGGCTCGACCATGGTGTCAATGTCATCATCGGCTTCATCTCTGTCCGCAAGCGGATAAACCCCGAATGGCGCGGAAAAGACCTCGCACGGTTTGCCCTCAAGAAAATTATCTATCAGTTTAGTTAATCTTCTTGAGACTCTCTGATGTTTAGTAGACGGCGGCGGTGACATATACAGTACGCCGTCGATCAGCTCGGCTCGCTCGATATCGTCACGCGCGAGAAGATCGGCTAAGGTGTAATATTCATTAAATTCGGGAAGTCCCATTATCATCACTCCTTATGTTAAAAATACGCTGCTCAGGTCTATAGGGCAGTCATTCAGAACGGTGATCTTGGCGGTGTCATTTTTGCCGTACATTTCGGCGAGCTTGTATTTGCCATCTTCATCAAGAAGAAAGACTTGTACAGCTTTTTCTTGTGGGTCGACTATCCAATATTCGCGGACTTTGGCTCTCATATAGAGATTATACTTCACAAAACGGTCGTGGCGTTCATTTGATGGGGAGAGGATCTCAATGATGAAATCGGGAGCGCCTTTGCAGCCGTAGTCATCAAGTTTGCTTTCATCGCAAATGACGGAGATATCCGGTACTAATACGGTATCGACATCATCTGAAGTATCGTCATCTTTTTCAAATAGACGAACGCCAAATGGTGCATGGTAAACTTTGCAGGATTTGCCTTTAAGAAAATCGCGGATCTGACCAAACAGTTCTCCCGAAATGTCCTGATGTATCCTTAGCGGTGTAGCCATCATATACACTTTGCCGTTGATCAACTCACAGCGTTCGGACTCGTCCCATCTGAGAAAGTCAGCAAACGTGCAGCTATCTTTTAATACAGGTAATTCCATAATGATCTCTCCTTTCAAGATGTTTTTCTTGAATTTATTATATCACACTTTAGCCGAAAATGCAACATTATTTTGGGGTATTCCCAAACGGCATAGCAAGTATTACCTTATTTTATGGAGAAATAACGGCTTATTCTTCCAAAATATGATAAATCTGCTTGACATCTTGAAAAAAATTGTGTATAATAGTATTTGTGGAAAGGGTTATTTTGAGCGGCGGTCTCTCCGCGACTCAGATTTCCCGTAAAATAATAAAGAAAGAGGTAACTTCCAATGAGCAAGATCGATTTGACAAAGTATGGCATCACCGGTTCGTCCGAGATCGTTCACAATCCTTCCTATGAGGATCTGTACAAGGCGGAGATGGATCCGTCCCTTACAGGTTACGATAAGGGTCAGGAGAGCGAGCTGGGCGCTGTGAACGTTATGACCGGCGTTTATACCGGACGTTCGCCCAAGGACAAGTATATCGTTATGGACGCGAAGTCCAAGGACACCGTTTGGTGGACTACCGATGAATACAAGAACGACAACCACCCCATAAACGAGGATGTCTGGAAGACGCTTAAGGATCTCGCGATCAAAGAGCTTTGCAATAAGAAGCTCTATGTCGTAGACGCTTACTGCGGCGCGAACAAGGACACGAGAATGGCTGTCCGCTTCG
>CAYPWI010000250.1:0-3979 GCA_964414395.1 uncultured Ruminococcus sp. | reverse complement strand
AAGTTATGTGGAAAATTCGCCGCAAGACGGGCGTTGAGCGGTAATGTGAACACGCCCTAGTATTATATTGTTTTGATTGGCGGTTTTCTTTGATCGGGCATAAGATTGGCGCGGGATCTTTTTTCATTTGTATGACGAAATTTTTTATACAAGCTGATATTTTTTTACAAAAATTACTGTTTCGGAACATTTTTTTGTTAAAAAAATATACTAAATGCTTGAAATTTTTTTTATTTTGTGGTATACTATATATAATATAGGTGATCTAAGACAGCACCTCTTGTTAATGCGCTGTATTATGTGCTTTTGAGGTGCTGTTTTAAATTTTCCGATTTGAACGGTCATGTGTGTTTTCGGTCTCCGACATACG
Organism: uncultured Ruminococcus sp.; assembly: GCA_964414395.1. Classification (GTDB taxonomy): domain Bacteria; phylum Bacillota; class Clostridia; order Oscillospirales; family Ruminococcaceae; genus CAG-115. The sequence goes on along the minus strand of CAYPWI010000250.1, from coordinate 3,609 downwards.
GAAGAATTGAAAATATACCCGCTGTTCTTTTGTACAGGCTTTGAGAGTTACGGAGGACTATATGGCAGAAGACGAGAAGGTTTTAAACGATAATTACGGTGCGGACGATATACAAGCGCTTAAAGGGCTTGAGCCTGTTCGTCAGACGCCCGGAATGTATATCGGTTCTACAGGAGAAGGCGGACTGCATCATCTTGTGTATGAGATAGTAGACAATGCCGTTGACGAGGCTTTGGCGGGATATTGTACCGAAATTGATGTATCAATACTTCCGGGAGACGTTATACGTGTTGTTGATAACGGACGCGGTATTCCTACAGGTATAAACCGTGCCGAGGGAATTTCCGCGGCGACGATGGTCTTCACCATTCTTCACGCGGGCGGAAAATTCGGCGGAGGCGGATATAAAGTCTCGGGCGGTCTGCACGGCGTGGGTGCTTCCGTTGTAAACGCGTTGTCGGAGTGGCTGGAGTTTGAGATACACGACGGAGAGAATATTCACTTTCAGCATTTTGAGCGCGGTGTGTATAAAGAACCTATCAAGATCATCGGCAAGACCGATCACACGGGTACTACCGTTACATTCAAGCCTGACGGCGAGATATTCCATACCACGGTATTCAGTTATGAGACTTTAAATGAGCGTATGCGCGAGAAAGCTTTTCTGAACGCGGGTCTTAAGATAATTCTTCATGATCTGCGCGATGAAAATAATATCAGGGAAGAAACCATGCAGTATGAAGGCGGTATCTGCTCTTATATTGACTGGCTCAATAAAAAGCGCGGCGCGGAGGTACTTCACCCGGATATAATTTATCTTAAGGGAAAAGTTGATGATATTCTCGTTGAGGTGGCGTTCCAATATACGACCGATTTCAACAGTGAAGTGCTCAGAAGCTTTGCTAATGATATCCACACCGGCGAGGGCGGTATGCACGAGCAGGGTTTCAAGCGCGCTTTGAATAAGGTCGTCAATGATTTTGCAAAACAGGCTTACGAAAATAGCGCGAAAAATAAAAAGAAAAAATCTGTCGCCAAGAAGAGTGAGGAAGAGAAAGAATTCACGGGTTACAGCGGCGAGGCAATAAGAGAAGCTATAAACGCGGTCATTGCCGTAAAGCTGCATAAGTGCGAGTTCGAGGGTCAGACCAAGGGCAAGCTCGGAAATCCCGAGGTACAGCCCGCGGTTTATAAGGTAGTTTCCGAGCAGTTGACCTATTATTTTGAGGAGCACCCCGAGACCGCTCAGATCATCGTTACCAAAGCGACAAATTCTCAGGCGGCGCGCGACGCTGCCAAGAAGGCTATGGAAGCCAAGCGCAAGTCCGGCATGGACAGCATGGGTCTTCCCGGAAAGCTTGCGGACTGTTCGGAGAGCGATACGGAAGTCACCGAGATCTATATCGTCGAGGGAGACTCGGCGGGCGGTTCCGCAAAAGAAGGACGCGACAGGCGCTTTCAGGCTATTCTTCCGCTCTGGGGCAAGATGCTGAACGTCGAGAAGGCGAGAGCGGACAAGGTCTACAATAACGACAAGCTGCTTCCCGTTGTTAAGGCTCTGGGAACGGGTATCGCGGAGGATTTCGATATCACGAAGCTGCGTTACGGACGCGTTATCATCATGGCAGATGCCGATGTTGACGGTCTGCACATAAGGACGCTTTTGCTGACGTTTTTCTTCAGATTTATGCGTCCGCTGGTGGAACAGGGACACGTATACTGCGCGCAGCCGCCGCTGTTTAAGGTATCGCGCGGCAAGCAGGTGAGATACGCGTTCTCCGATGAGGAAAGAGATCAGTATATAGAAGAGCTGGGCGCGGACGGAGGCAAGACCGAAGTCCAGCGCTATAAAGGCTTGGGTGAGATGGATCCCATTCAGCTGTGGGAGACTACGATGAATCCCGAGACCCGCACCATGCTTCGTGTGTCGGTCGAGGACGCGGCAAAGGCGGACGAGATCATGACGATACTCATGGGCGACAAAGTAGAACCGCGCCGCGAGTTTATCGAGGCAAATGCCAAGCTTGCGGAAAATCTCGATATCTGAAACTTTTAGTATTATTTGGGGAGTTTTATGGCTAACAGTTTATTGCCCGATCTCGGAGCCGATCAAGAACAGCAAAAGAAGAAAAAGGGCGCTCAGATCGTTGCGGAATTTGATTATGACAACAAAAACAGCGAAGTAGACGGCGCTATGAAGACATTTCAGCAGAATTTTTCTTCCAAGCGCGGGATATTGTCGATAGTTGCGTACGCGTTTTTGCTGGTCGCCGCTATCGTGCTGGTGATCTTAAACCCGACGATGTATTTCGTTTATGCGGCTATTATTATTTGCGCGGGAGGACTGTTTTTGTCGCTCACGGCTAAGAAGCGTATACGGATAAAGGTCATTCAGGCTCTGGATAAGATGGATCCCGAAACATATCACTGTCGGATATTCTCCGATAAGGTCGAGATCGAGACGCTTATTCAGAAGAAGCCTGCCGAAGTCACGGAGAACGAAAATGACGCGGACGAAAAAATAGATGAAAGCGCCGAGAAGCCTGCTGAGGAAAACGCGCCTATTATGTCGGTGTTCAAGTTCGGAGAAGATATGCTCGACTTTGCCGAGAACAAAGAAAGCTTTTTGCTTGTCGTCGCTCGGCAACAGTTTTACTGCTTTCCTAAGCGGTGTCTTACCGAGGAGCAGCAGAATATAGTCAGAGAACATCTTTCCAAGAGTGTGATGAAGCAATTTTGAGCGGATTTTAGTGTTTTGTGAAAAACAATCAACATATCGGAGAGCGATGAAATTTCAAAACGCAGCGAAGCGAGAAGCAAAATCCGCTTTTGAATTTTCTATTCAAAGGTGGAATTTCAAAATGGTGACTAATGCAATTTGTGAAAGCGGCTGACGGTGAAGGTAAGTGGCGCAGCCGCAGAATAAAGACAACACAAAAGAGCCGCATTAAATGCGCCTTGTTATAATAACAACATACCGGAGAGTGATGAAATTTCAAAACGCAGCGAACGAGACATTCCGCGCGCAGCGCAGCGAGCACGGAATGGCTCGTGAGCTGGCGAGCATTTTGCGCAGCGCGCAGCGCGAAGCAAAATGCGCTTTTGAAATTTCTATTCAAATAAGGAGTTAGAATGGATATTGATTTTTCTATGGAGAAGCTCCATGACATAGGTCTTGAGGATACGATGAAGAGATCGTTTATCGAGTATTCAATGGCGGTCATAACTTCTCGCGCCCTGCCCGATGTTCGTGACGGATTGAAGCCCGTTCACCGCCGTATCATCTATACGATGAACGAGGCGGGCAATACCGCGGACAAGCCTTTCAGAAAGTGCGCGTATACTGTCGGAGAGGTTCTCGGTAAATACCACCCGCACGGAGACGCTTCCGTATATGACGCGCTGGTTCGTCTGGCGCAGACGTTCTCTATGCGTTATACTTTGATAGACGGTCACGGAAACTTCGGTTCCATAGACGGAGATCCGCCTGCCGCTTACCGTTATACCGAGGCGCGTCTGGCTAAGATCTCCAATGAGATGACTTCGGATATCAATAAGAACGTTGTCGATTTCGATCCGAACTATGACGATAAGATCCCCGAGACTAAA
>CAYPWI010000249.1:0-4000 GCA_964414395.1 uncultured Ruminococcus sp. | reverse complement strand
TCTCAAAAGGAGCTTTACCGCCGCAAGCTTGCCGCCGCGAGAAAAGAGGACGCGGAGAAATACGGCGAGGAAGATCCTGCGATCGCCGCAAAGCTCGTCGCCGCCAGAAAAGCGGACGCGGAGAAATACGGAGAGGAATATCATGAGGACGGCGATAATTGATCGCCGCCGGGAAGGGGATCATATATGGAAAAGGAATTCACGGCAAAGACCGTTGAAGAGGCTAAGGAGCTTGCGGCACAGGAGTTTGGCGTAAGCGCCGATGATATTGAGTTCGATATTTTAGAGCAGCCCAGAAAGACGCTTTTCGGCGGAATGAAGGGCGAAGCCAGAGTAAAGGCGTTTTACGATCCTTCCGAGAAGGAGTCCGAAGCCCCTGTTCGGACTTACGCGGAAGAGGATGATGAGGAAGACGACATAGCCGAAGAGTACGCTTCGGCAAGCGCCGCGAAGACCGCTCCCGCGGAGCCCGCCGATAACGATGAGGAATACGGCGAGCTTCCGGAGGATTTTGACGTGAACGGCAGTCTTAAAGTCCGCTCGGCTATCGAGTATCTCACCTCGGTGCTCAAAGCGCTGGGGCTTGAGAAGTTCGAGATCACTCCCATAAAGCGCGACGGGAACGTCGTGCTGGATATCACGGGCGAGAAGCTGGGCGTGGTCATAGGCAAGCGCGGCGAGACACTGGACAGCTTGCAGTATCTGACGATACTCGCGTCCAATCGTTCCGAGGAATCGTTCTGTCGCATCTCTCTCGACTGCAACGGCTATCGCGACAAGCGCCGCGAGACGCTCGAGACGCTGGCGAAGAAGACCTCCGCCAAGGTCATCAAGCAGGGCAGAAAGATCGCTCTCGAACCGATGAACCCGTATGAGCGCCGCATAATCCACAGCTGTGTGGCTGAGATAGAGGGCGTTTCGAGCCGTTCCACGGGCACGGAGCCTTACAGAAAGGTCGTTATCTACGCGGATAAGCCCAAGTTCGACCGCGACCGCCGCGATCGTCGGGATCGCCGCGACCGCAGAGGTCATTCGGGCGACGGTTCGTCTACGAGGAATTACCGCCAGTCGGGCGGGTTCTCCACAAGCTTCGAGCGCGAATACAAGCGCCGTCAGTATCAGCCCGACGAGAACGCCGACGCGGGCGAATTCTCCAAGGAGACCGTAGACACCGAAAAGAACGCTACGCTTTACGGAAAGATCGAGCTTTGATACAACAGAATAACCAAGATATCCCGCAAGCTTCCGCTTTCGGGATATCGTTTAATATAAGCTGATAAAAGCAGAATTCGCAATTGCAAAGGCTGCCGAAGCAAGAACGAAAACGTTTTTCGTCTCGGCGGCTCGGAAGCTGCAAATTAAGATAGGAGATATCATGAAAATTCCGCGCTTAATTACCGCGGTCATCGCCGCTGTTATGATCTTATTCTGCTGCACGGGCTGCGATCCCGCGGGCTCGGGCGGCGGTTCGGGCGATGGCGGGGACATTGGCGATAAAGTCCTCGAAAAGCTGCTTGACTCGAGAGAACGAGAGATCTTCGACAGCCTTGCCGAGTATATGAAGAAGGTCTCCGAGGGCGAACGCGGCGCGGACACGTTTTCTATCACGGTCTCGAAGCCGTTTGTGAACTCTGACTCGTACAAAAGGGCAATAAGGAAAGCGGCGCATATCGCTTTGTATTATAAGCCCCAATATTCGTTCTGGACGAGCGGCGGTTACAGCTACAGCGTTTACAATGACAATGTAAAATGCTCGATAAAGTTCAATCTTTCTCCCGCCTATTTCGCGGTGAGCGACAAGATCCGTCCGGGGCGGCTTCCCGATGTGGAGAAGGCGCTTTCCAACGCGCGGAGCATCGCCGACAAGTATGCGGGAAAGAACAGCTATGACAAGGTGATAGGCTATGCCAAGGAGATTTGCGCGCTGAATGAATACAATTACGACGCTGTAAACAACAGGGACGACTACATAAAGAAAAACAGCGACCCATGGGCTATGATATACATATTTGACGGCGATCCAAACACGAAAGCGGTGTGTGCGGGATATACGGCGGCGTTCAAGTATCTGTGCGATCTGGGCGGCATAGAATGTTATGTGCCGACGGGGTATCTCGGAGACGGCGGTCACGCGTGGAATGTCGTCGTTATCGACGGCGTGAGTTATTTTGTTGATGTGACGAACTGCGACAATTTTCCCGAGAAATATATCGACAGATATCACCCGCTGATCATGAACGGTGTGGCGGCAAATACTGCCGACGGCTTCGAGGTGCGTTATGTTAGCCCCGCGGGGGCATATTCGTATACATACACCTATGACGAGGACGAGATGGAATATCTTCCCGAGGAGATCCGCCTGCTCAGCGTAGAAGGGTATACGAGACCGCAGCCCAAGACGGGCGCGGTGATCGTTATAATATTGTGTGTCGCCGTGATAGTGCTTTATAATGCGCGCAAAAGGAAAAAACTCCGCGAGTTCGCGGCGAGAATGGAGGCTCAGCTTCAAGCTGAGGAGGGACAAGTTCCCGGGCAGAGTTCAGAACAGGATATATTTCCCGATGAAAAATAATAAAACGTCCGTTTCCGATTTTGTTTCGGGAACGGACGTTCTTATTTTTGCAGTTTATTTTTGCAGTATTCGGAGATAACGCACTCCGCGCACTTCGGCGACCTCGCGGAGCAGACCCCGCGTCCGTGCCACACCAGCCTATGGCAGAAGTTCAGTCCTTCCTCGGGCGGTATTATCGCGCGCAGCTGCTTTTCCACCTGCACCGCGTCTGTGCCCTCGGCAAGTCCTATCCTGTTGGTGAGCCTTATCACGTGCGTATCGCAGACCATGGCAGGCTTTCCGTAAAGATCCCCCACTATGAGATTGGCGGTCTTTCGTCCAACGCCCGGGAGCTTCACCAGCTCTTCAATAGTGTCGGGAACGATGCCGCCGTAAGTATCGCGGAGAATTGCGCACATATTTATAATGTCCTGCGCTTTGGTGTGGAACAATCCGCAGGATTTGATCATCTCCTCGACCTCGGAGAGCTTCGCGTCCGCGAACGCATTGATGCTGGGGAAGTGCTTGAAAAGCTCGGGCGTTACCAGATTTACGCGCTTATCGGTGCATTGCGCCGAAAGGCGTGTGGCTATGAGCAGCTCGTGCGGCTTGGTGTAGATCAGCGCGCATTTTACCTCGGGGTATTCGCGTTTCAGCAGGTCTATCACCGCCGCTGCGCGTGTCTTTTTTGTCATTCTCACTTGTTTTTGGTATCCTCGCTGTGTTCGTTATGCTTATCTCTTAAAACGCGGATCTTGAGAATGTTGCGATCCTCTATCTGCGTGACGATCAAGAGAATTCCCTCATATTCCACCGTAGGCGGTTTCAGTTCAACGCCCTCGGGGATATAGCCGAGCTTGTCGGTGACAAATCCCGAGATGGTCTCGTATTCGTGATCCTCGGGAAGCTCAACTCCGAACAACTCGAACACGTCCTCGGGGTTCGTCTCGCCTGCCACCTCGTAAACGTCGTTTCCTATTTTGGTGATAAGCTGCTTTTCGTCGTCGTATTCGTCCTGGATATTGCCGACTATAGCCTCGATTATGTCTTCGAGCGTGATTATGCCCGCCGTGCCGCCGTACTCGTCGACGACTACCGACATACCCGCCTTAAGCGCCGTCATGGTCTTGAAAACGTCGGGGCAGGGACAGGCTTCGGGAATGAAGCTCACATCGCGCAGAAAGCTTTTCAGCTGAAAATCGGAGAGATCGTCCTTGCCGATAAGGCAGAGCAGATCCTTGACGATGATTATGCCGATGATCTTGTCTATAGTCTCCTCATACACGGGAATTCTCGAGAACCCCATATCCAGCGCCAGATAGATAAGATCGTCGAGCGAGGTGGAGTTGATATCCACTCCGACTATCGAGGTGCGGTGCGTCATAACGTCCGCGGCGGTGAGGTTGTCGAACTCGAAGATGTTGTTTATCATCTGCGCCGAGTCTTCCT
>CAYPWI010000248.1:0-4004 GCA_964414395.1 uncultured Ruminococcus sp. | reverse complement strand
TTGTCACTCGCCTGTGACATAATATCCGCCGCGTCGCTCGCCTTGGTGGAAGCCGCCGAAAGGGACTCTATCGCCTTGCCGAGCGCGTCCGCCGCCTTGTCGAGATCGTCCTCCGAGCCGCTTATCGAGCCCGCCGCGTTCGCTATCTTCTCGGCAGCCTCGCCGAGCGTCTTCATAGCCTCGGACAGCCCCGACGCGTCTATCTCGTCGAGAATATCCCGCACCTCGCTGTTGATGTCCGCGAGATCGCCCGACATATCGCCTATGGAATCAAGAATTATCTTTATCTGCGCCGTTGCGGTGTTCATGGTGTCCTCGGGGACGCTCGAATTTACTATCTTGTCCAGCGCCGAGGACATATCCCCCGCCGCGTCCGAAGCGCGGTCAAGCGCTCTTTGAAGTTCCCTCGCCGCCGCTTGCAGCTCGTCGAGAGCCTTCTTCATATCATCGGGGTCTACAGCCGCGTTCAGATGATCGGAAGCGCTCTGCAGCGCGTCAGCCGCCTTTTGCAGCTCGTCGGCAGCCGCTCGCAGGTCATCCGCGTCGGGTATAGTGCCGCCCCGCAATGCAAGTGCCAGCTCCGCCGCCGCGCGTCCCAGCGCCGCCGACGCGGAATTAAGCTCCGAAAACGCGTCTTGAAGCTCTCCCGAATCTATAGCCGCCGCTATATCGGATATCGCGCCGCTCAAATCGCCAAGCGCCGCGAGAACGTCCGTCATACACTCCGAGAACGCCGTCACGCTGTTTTTGAGCTTCTGCCAATCCGCGCCGTTAAGCCAGTTCGACAGCTCGGTGAACGCCCTGTTCAGGCGGTTAGCCGCCGCGGAGATATCCTCCATATTATCCGTTACTTTGTCAAGCGAGCCTGTGATGTCTTTCAAAGACTGCTTGATCTTATCGGGGTCGCCGAGCGACTTTTGCAGCGTTCTCACCGAGTTCGCGATATCGCGAAGCCCCGCCTCTATATCGGGTATCGCCTTGTCTATGTCCTTTAAAGCGTCCCGCGCCGCGTCTACAGCGTCGCCGCTGTACTCGCCCGCCTGCTCTAAGTCCTTCAAAGCCTCAGAGCACTTGTCGGAGAAATCCCCGAACAGCTCCAGAGCCGCGTCAAGGTCGTTCAGAGCGGGAGTTACGCCGTCCAGCGCGATATCCACGCGCGCCAATATCTCGTTTATCCCGTCGGTATAGCCGTTGAAGACGCTCTCCGCGCGGTCGGTTATGGTGTCGGCGTTCTTCTGCGCCGCGTTCATCTGGTTCGTCAGCGTCTGTATCTCGGAATTGAGCTTGTCACCGCTTCCCCGCGCGTCCTCGATGAGCTTATCGATACATTCCGTGAGAATGTCCATTTCATTCGAGAGCCGCTGCGCCGTGTCCTCGGAAAACTCTATGCTGCGGTAGGGCTCCATTTGCCCCGCTATGCCGCCTATGTCCTTCCTGCCGTATACGTGACCCGTATTTGTGCAGGAATTCACCATGCCGCACTGCCGCCCGACTATGCCGCCGATATTGTAACCGGTGTGCTGATAGCCCACAGTTCCCGAATTCGCGCAGCGCTGGATTATTCCCGAAGAATAGCCGGCGATGCCGCCGATATCGGATTTTCCTATGACATTGGCAGCGGTCGCTTCATCGGTATCCAGATCGTCCGCGTCTATCTCGATATCGGTATACACCGCGTTGACGCTGCCGCTGTTGGAGCAGTCGATGATAACGCCGAGATTAGTCCCTGCGACGCCGCCCGCGCTGTTTTCCGCTATGAGCGACGCGTTGGAATTACAGCCGCTTATAACGCCGCACTCGGCGTTCTCTCCGACAAGACCGCCCACTTTATCGCTGCCCGAGACGATGCCGCCGAATTCGCAGTCGGTGATCGTGCCCTTGTTCACGCCCGCGATACCGCCGACGCGGCTTCCCGAGCCGCTCGGTTCCACTCTGCCCGAGACCTTGAGGTTCTTTATCACCGCTCCGCGTTCCACATAGCGGAACAGCCCTATCTCGGATGCGCTGTCATCTATGTACAGCCCCGAGATCGTGTGCCCGTTTCCGTCAAACGTTCCGCAGAAGATAGGCACGCCGAAGAAGTCTTCGCCCGCCAGCGAAATATCCGCGGAGAGCGACACCTCAAGCCCGCGGCTCGCAAAATCTATTCGGCAGTCCTCCGCGAACTTCAAGAACTCGTTCGCGTCGGATATGACGCGCTTGTTTGAATTTGCCGCGGCATACGCGGACATTGCTTTATACTCGCTTACGCTTTGAGGGAGCGCCGCTGTAATACCGATCGAAAAAATCGCCGCCGAAATAACGGATAGTATTTTGTGTATTCTGTTCATATCACATATCCTCCGTTTCTTCAATGCCATCATCGGAGAATTCCGTGATCCGTTTATCTACCTTTTCGCGCAAAGCCGCCGCGTCCTCGCTGTCGAGCCTGGCGGATACCTCGCCGTGGATAACACCCGTCATCTGAGCGTCAACGATACCGCTGATATAGCCGCGCACACGCCCGTTCACGCGGATAAAGCCCGCGCTGTGCTGCACGAGGTCGATCTTCTTCAAAGTGAACGAGGTCTTTTCAATGATCGTATCGCCGAGCAGCAGGATCTGCGGCAGGACGCACATAACAAGACCTATGGAGATCAGCGTGCCGCGCCCCAAGCACTCGCCGACCGCTGAGATCGCCACATCGGAGGACATAAAGCCTATCAGCAGACCCGCCACGGACAAGATCATACCCGAAGTGATGATGGTCGGGAACGCCTGGTTCAGCGTCTCGACTATGGCTTCCTTGGGCGACATCTCGCGCTTTAATTCCGAATACCGGCTGGAAATTACGATAGCGTAGTCGATATTCGCGCCCATCTGAATGGAGCTTACGATAAGATAACTGAGGAAAAAGATGTTCGTCTGCTGCAAAGCGGGCACGGAGAAGTTTATCCAGATAGCGCCCTCGATTATCGCCATAAGCAGCACGGGAAGCCCCGCCGACTTGAACGTGAATACCAGAATAACCAGCACGAACAAGGCGGAGAGAATACTTATCATAAGATTATCGTCAACGAACGAGGAAGAAAGGTCATAATCGCTCGTAGAGTCGCCGACGAGGAAAGAATTATCCTCAGGATAGTATTTGTACATTATCTCATGGAACTCGGCGAGCTTCTTGAACGTCTCCTCGCCCTCCATGGGGAGATTGGTCTTGATGAGCAGACGGCTGTATTCATCGGTTTTCAGCTGCAATTTAGCGTCCGTGAGCTTTTCATTCAGCTCGTCTATCATCTCGGTCATATCATCGTCAAGCGTGATGATGCCCGCTTCCTTCTGCTCGTAAATATAGTCGAACATATCTATAAGCGGAACGCCGTAGTTGGAAATGTTCCCCATAAGCTTGCCGTATTCCTCTTGAGAAACGGCATAAGCGGAATACAGCACGGAAACGACCTCCACGTCCATATCCACAAGCTCCGAGAACTGCCGCGGGGTCAGCGCGTCGGTGAGGTAATACCCGTCCATGGCTTCGGTATTCGCAAGACCCTGTGTGGAATTGACCGCGGGGTCGGCGGCAAGCTCCATAAGCAGCTTCTGCTCGGAAACGTAATCGCCCGACGGCACTATCATGACCATAAGGTTATCGACATTGAAGTTATCGCGTATCTTCTCGTCCGCGATCTGAGACTCGTTCTTCTTGTATGTAGTTCCCGAAGCGTAGTCATAAACATAGTTGCACTGATTGGAGAAGATGAACGCGCCCACCAGCACGACAACAAATATCGGCGGGATAACGAAACGCGTCTTCACGTCCATTTTACCCACGGCGGTGATATTCGGGACGAAGTTTCTGTGATGCGTCTTGTCGATAAGCCCCGAGAACGACATCAGCAGTCCCGGCATCAGCGTGAACACGGAAAGGATACTAAAGAAGATCGCCTTGATAAGCACGATACCGAGGTCAAGACCGAGCTTGAACTGCATAAACATCATAGCCACCAGACCCGATACGGTAGTGA
>CAYPWI010000247.1:0-4009 GCA_964414395.1 uncultured Ruminococcus sp. | reverse complement strand
GTGATCGCGTGGTTTATAAGCGCGTTTTTCGGCTTTAAGAACGAAAAGCCGAAATGGCTCAAGGCGCTGAAGATCGGGATATTCTTCGCCGCTTTATGCGTGAACAATCTGCTTATCGGCTCCTCGGAGACCTTTGCGATGTTATCTATCGCGCTGCTGATATTGACGGTCTTCGTTTACTCGGCGGTCTTTCTGAAAGGAGAGACGGCGGGTAAGGTCTTTTTATCGTTCTTCACTCCGATGATCATTCTGATAATGAACGAGCTTGTTATATCGTCTGTCTGCATTATCGCGAAATGTCCGTTTTACGAAGCGGAGGATCCGAGCGGAAAATACAGGCTGCTCGTGCTGGCTCTGTCAAAGCTTTTATTTTTCGCGGTCTGCGCGGTCATGATATACTTCAAGAGAAATAATGATTATCCGCTGAGCCGTTTGCAGTGGACAATTCAGATACTCTGCTTTGCCGCGGCGTTTTCAGCCGTTTCAACACTATGGGGGATATTGCGCAAATACTCCGAGATACACGAGAAGTTTATCCTCGTGTACCTTATGCTGGCGGCGATAAATATCCTGCTCTATATCATGCAGATCGAGATGCGCCGCGACGCCGCCGAAAAGGAAAAGCTAAAGCTTTCGGAGGTGACCGCCGCCGCGCAGCAGAAATTCGTCGAGGAAGCCCGCCGCCATTACGCGGAGATAAGCACGCTCCGCCATGATATGCGGCACTATCTGACGACCGCCGCGGAACTGATCGCCGACGGGAACGCTCCCCAAGCGCGGGAATATCTCGAAGAGCTCGTGAAAGAGAAGATAGAACCTCTTGGCGGCGGTGCGAATACGGGCAGCGTCATAGTGGACGCGGTGATAAACAACGCGCTTTCCGTCTGCCGCAGGAACGATATCGAGACGAAGTTCCTGATAGATTCCCGCTTTGACGGGATAGGCGAGACCGATATAAGCGTACTGCTCTCGAACGCGCTGGATAATGCCGTCAACGGCTGCGCGGGCGTGGAAGCCCCCCGCGTGGAGCTTGTCATAGGAGCAAGAATGGCGTTCACATATATCATCGTGCGGAATACTATTCCAATATCGGTGTTGGAAAACGACCCCGAGCTTGCGACGACCGGCGCGGACAAGGAACATCACGGCTACGGCGTTGGCTCGATGAGACATATCGCGGAAAAATATGGTGGCAGCATAGAGTTCAAGGAGAGCGGAGGAATGTTCATCACCGAGATATGGCTAAAGAATAACGATGCCGACCGCGGCGGCTGAGCATTATCTGTTTGGGTTTCTCATTATGTATCTGCTGTTATTTACGATCTCGATGATCTCAAACCCCAACTTCTTATATAAAGATACCGCCCGTTCATTACGTATAAACACATACAGCATAACGGGAGCATCAACAGACGCGCAGCATAAATTTATAACCTCGGTGCCTATTCCTCTGTTCCGATACTTCGGGAATACATACAAGTCATCTATTTCATACTGCCCGTCTTCATTTAGAAAAAAATGATAATAGCCCGCTTTGTGATCATCGGCATAAATAACGGTATATTCGCCGATCGATCGCTCGATCTTCTTTCGTACCCATTTCAGCACTTTTGGGTGATCGATCAGTTCCAAACATTCATATTTTTGTATCAATCGCTCACAAAGCTCATAAATCAGTTCAATGTCATCTTCGTTCGCCGAACTGTATGTTATCTTCATAAAAATTCTCCTCAGATCCCGACTCATCGCTCCCGCGGCATACCCATTATAACACAACTCCGAAGTTTTGTCAACTTTTTTCTGTTTTCTGCTGTTTATGCTGTAGAATTGCCGTTTATGCTAAAAGTATTGCAAATGATAAAATAAACCGCTATAATGGTGACGGGGAACTGTTGCCATTATTTTTTTGTCGGGAGATGTAAACGATATGAGAAGATATATAAAAGCGGCAGCCGCGTTATTAACAGCCCTGTCAATGTTGATGATATCGGGCTGCTCCGCCGCCGACGGAAAGCCCGAGATCAAGCTTTCCGTCTGGTGGAGCGATGAGGATGACAGAGAACTGATAAACTCCGAGATAGAGAAGTTTAAAGAGCTTCATTCCGACAAGGCGGAGCTTGAGATAACCATAAGCACCGAAAACGTCCTTACCGTGCGCAATACGGTCACGGCGAGACCGCGTTCCGCCGCCGATGTGTATATGTTCGCCGACGATCAGTTCGACGATCTGTACAGGGCGGGCACGCTCCATGAGGTGACGGAAAACGCCGACGAGATCGTCTCCGCGAACGGCGGCTATGACAACGGCGTATGCCGCGCGGTCACGCGAGACGGTAAGCTGTACGGTTATCCGCTGACGACGGGGAACGGTTATTTCCTGTATTACAACAAGAGCTATTTCACCGAGGATGACATAAAGAGCCTCGACAGGATCTTAGAGATATCCGCCCGAAACGGCAAAAAGACCGCTATCGATTATTCGAGCGGCTGGTACATATATTCGTTTTTCAGCGGCGCGGGCTTTTCGGTCGGGCTGAACGAGGACGGCGTTACCAATCACTGCGACTGGAACGGTTCAAGCGGGAAGTACAAGGGCACCGACATCGCCGAGGCTATGCTTGAAACAGCCAAGCACAAGGGTTTTGTAAATCTTGATGATAAGGGATTTTTAAGCGGCGTACAGAACGGCACGGTCATCGCGGGAATAAACGGCGCGTGGAACGCCGAGGCGGTCAAGGAAGCGTGGGGAGACGATTTTGCCGCAGCACGGCTGCCATGCTATACGCTGGCGGGCGACAGCGTTCAGATGCGGAGCTTCTCGGGCTATAAGCTGCTGGGCGTGAACTCCTACAGCGACAATGCCGATTGGGCGATGAAGCTTGCGGAATTCCTCTCATCGGAAGAGGTACAGATAAAGCGCTTTGAGATCATCGGCGAGTGCCCGTCCAATGTGAGCGCCACGCGTTCTCCCACTGTCAGCGCGTCGCCCGTTATAGCGGCGCTGTCCGCGCAGTCGCGTTTCGCGGACACCCAGCGCATAGCAAACGCCTATTGGAACCCCACCTACATCTTCGGGATAACCATGGCGGGTGGAAATCCCGATAACAAGGAGCTTCAGGAGCTGCTCGACACGCTTGTGAGCGGTATAACCGCGCCGCCCGAGGCTTCCTCAAATTTGGGCGCGGGCTAAAGGGTCTCGGTGAGATAAAATGAAGTTTATCAAAAGAATTCCTTTTCAGATCTTCCTGCTGATCTTCTTCGCGGGTATCGTCGGCATTTCGGGAATGTTGATCATGCAGCATAACATCAAGGAGATATCCTCAAATTACGAGCTTACAATGGAGGGCTGCCTTCAGGACAGGCTCGATATGTACGACCTCTGCCGACTGATGAACAGACATCACATCACGGTCTCATGGTACGCGCTGACCGACGATCCGAACGATAAAAAGCGCTATGAGGTAGACGCGGCGGCGCTCAAGGTCGAGATCATGGATATTCTCGACAAGCTTGCCGAGAGCATCTCGGGCAGCGAGAAGGAACAGCTTTTCCACAAAGTCTATTCCAACACGATAAACTACTTCTCCAACGCCGAAAACGTGTTCACCATGAGCATAGAGAGCGGCACGGCGACAGCGAAGTTCTACATAACGTCATATCTCGCGAACTTCATCAACAACGTCAACGCCGACACGGACATTATGGACGGGTATGTCACCGAGGAGATGGATATGATCGGGGAACTTACCGAGCGCAGCATAAACATAGCCCGAACGAGCGAGACCGTCTGCATAATATGTATCGTTACAGCCGTGGCGGTCTGCATAGTGCTGTGCGTCGGCATAACGTCAAAGCTCGAGAAGTACAAGGATCTTCTCGAGAAGGAAAACGAGCTTAAAACGCAGAAGCTCATCGAGCACAACAAGAGAATGTTGGACATACAGGACAACACTGTTATCGGAAGGGCTTCGATCATCGAGATCCGCGACCGCGACACGGGCGAGCACGT
>CAYPWI010000246.1:0-4025 GCA_964414395.1 uncultured Ruminococcus sp. | reverse complement strand
GCAGAAGCTGGTGAAATTCTCAGAGGATAACGGATACCTGGTGGGATCTAGAGGCTCTGTCGGGTCGTCGTTCGTCGCGATAATGTCGGGTATCTCGGAGGTTAATCCGCTCGCTCCGCACTATCGCTGCCCCAAGTGCCGCTATAACGAGTTTATAACGGACGGCTCGGTGGGCTCGGGCTTCGACCTGCCGCCGAAGAGCTGTCCCGACTGCGGCACGGATATGATACGTGACGGACACGATATCCCGTTTGAGACGTTCCTCGGGTTCAAGGGGGATAAGTCCCCCGATATCGACCTGAATTTCTCGGGAGAAGTCCAGGGCAAGGTACATCGCTATACAGAAGAACTGTTCGGTAAAGACCACGTATTCAAGGCGGGTACTATCTCCGCCGTTCAGGACAAGACGGCTTACGGATTTGTAAAAAAATACTGCGAGGAGCGCAATATCACCTTCAACAACGCCGAGATCGAGCGGCTTGCCGTAGGGTGTACGGGCGTTAAGAGGACTACCTCTCAGCACCCGGGCGGAATGGTCGTCGTTCCCAACGAATATGAGGTATATGATTTTACCCCTGTTCAGCACCCCGCCGACAAGACCGAAAGCGATATGATCACCACTCACTTCGACTTCCACGCGCTGCATGATACCATTCTCAAACTCGACGAGCTCGGACATGATGTTCCCACGCTTTATAAGCATCTTGAGAATATGACGGGAATGAAGATCGCTGATGTTCCCACATCCGACCCCGAGGTATATAAGCTCTTTACATCTACGGAGCCTCTGGGATTGAAGCCCGAGGATATCGGCGTTCAGTGCGGGACATGGGGCATACCCGAGTTCGGGACGAGCTTCGCCATGCAGATGCTTATAGACGCGCAGCCGAAATTTTTTTCAGATCTGCTGCAAATATCCGGTCTGTCGCACGGTACGGACGTTTGGCTCGGAAACGCGCAGGATCTTATCAAAAACGGAACTTGTACGATATCCAACGTTATAGGAACGCGTGACAGCATAATGGTATATCTGATGCACCACGGTCTGGAGCCGGGTCTGGCGTTCAAGATCATGGAGATCACCCGAAAGGGCAACGCGAAGAAGTTATTCAATGATGAGATCTATCAGGCGTTTAAGGACAATAACATTCCCGAATGGTATGTCGAAAGCTGCAAAAAGATAAAATATATGTTCCCGAAAGCTCACGCGGCGGCTTATGTAACCGCGGCGATAAAGCTTGCGTGGTTCAAGATACACAGACCCGTCGAGTTCTATGCCGCGACGCTTATAAAGCACACCGAAAATCTTGAGATTGACGTGATGCTGAACGGCAAAGAGGCTGTGAAGCAGCGTATAGACGCTCTAAAAGCCACACAAAAGCGCACCGATAAGGAAGATAAGACGCTTGAAGCCTTGCAGTTGGTTTATGAGATGATGCTGCGCGGCATAGAAGTCCTGCCTGTCGACGCGAAGCGCTCCTCTGCCACGGCGTATGTCGTGGAGGACGGGAAGATACGTCTGCCGTTCAACTCGGTGCCGGGCTGCGGTGAAAACGCCGCCATCAAGCTCAAAGAGGTCATCGACGCGGGAAACGCCATCTGTATTGACGAGATACAGTCTCAAAGCGGCGTGAACGGAACGGTGATCGAAAAACTCAAGGCGATGGGTGTTTTTGAGGGATATCAGCAGTCAGCACAGTTCACACTGTTTTGATAACGACGTGTAAGATATTCTCCACATTGTTGAAAACTTGTGGACGTTTCGACAAAATGTTTGGCGGCGCTTGACAAAATTTAAAATATATGTTAAACTATGGTAGTGTGATAACACAATATCACACTACCAAACTAAAGTACGGGAGAGAAAAATTTTGAAAAGAAACGATCTGCTCACTCCCGAGGGAACTCGGGATATGCTGTTTGAAGAATGTGCCGCCAGGCGCATGATCTCGGATAAGATAACTGGGCTGTTTGAAAGCTACGGCTATTCCGAGATAAAGACGCCGGGGCTGGAATTCTTTGACGTGTTTGACGGAAAAGTGCGGTATTTCCCGCAGGAGACTATGTACAAGCTCGTTGACGGCAAGAACCGTCTTATGGTCATCCGTCCCGACAATACCATGCCCATAGCGAGAGTAGCCGCGACGCGTCTGCGCGGAGAAGATCTGCCGCTCAAGCTGTTCTATAATCAGAACATCTTTATGGTAAATCCCAAGGACAGCGGACGCGACGATGAGATCGCGCAAAGCGGTATTGAGATACTCGGCGGACGAAGCGAAGCCGCCGATCATGAAGCGCTTGTACTTGCGGCAAAGGCTTTGGCTGAATGTGATGAGGATTACCGTCTGGAGATAGGCGACAGCGGTATTTTCCGCGAGCTGATGTCGAATTATGAGTGCAGGGATGAATTGATCGCCGACAGTATACGCGAGTGGATAGATACCAAGGACTACCCAAAGCTCGACGAGACCTTCAAGGACGCGGACGATCCCGTTGAAAAGGCGTTCAAGGCGCTTCCGAGACTGTTCGGCGGTATGGACGTGTTCGACAAGGCACGGGAATTCCTCAGCGGCGAGGTAATCGAGAAAAAGCTTGACGAGCTGAAAAAGCTCTGCGAGGATCTGTCCGAGGTCATTCCCGCGGATAAGATACGCGTCGATCTGGGGCTCGTCCATAAGAAGAATTACTATACCGGGATCATTTTCCGCGGGTATGTCGAGGGCTACGGTCAGCCCGCTCTCTCGGGCGGCAGGTACGACGCGCTGCTCGGTGATTTCGGACGCGAGGCGGGCGCAGTCGGGTTTGCGGTCAACGTCGAAGCGGCGGCTAAGGTGCTTTTGAGAAGATCGAAGGATAGCTTGATGAAGGCTCCCGATGTTCTGATATTCGGAGAAAACGGCGCGGAGATCGCGGTATTAAAGCACTGCGAAGAGCTTATATCGGACGGAAGATCGGTCTATAACTTCCTCGGGGAATGTCCCAAGTGCGCGGCAAAGTACGCGAAGGCACACGGAATTCACCGCGTGGATATAGTGAAGGCGGACGGCAGTATCTCGTCTGAGGAGGTGTGAGCGGTGGAAAACAGAAAAGTTCGTATCGCTCTCACCAAGGGGCGCATCGAGGATAAGGCGGTAAGCTTGCTCGAAAAGATTGGCTATGACTGCACGGAGCTTCGCAACAAGGGGCGGCGGCTTATCTTATCTATCCCGAATGAGGATATAGAGGTCGTGCTTGCCAAGGCGGCAGACGTTATCACCTATGTGGAACACGGCGTGTGCGATTTGGGAGTTGTCGGCAAGGATACCATAATGGAGCACGGCGGAAAGTTCTTCGAGATCATGGACTTAGGCTTCGGGAAGTGCAAGTTCGCGCTTGCCGTTAAAAAGGGCTATGATTTTTATAAGGGCTACGGCGTGAAAACAGTCGCGACTAAATACCCCGAGGTAACGCGCAGCTTCTTCGAGAAGAAGGGCATCGACGTGGATATCGTGAAGATCGAGGGCTCGGTGGAGCTGGCTCCCTTGGTAGGGCTGTCGGACGGTATCGTCGATATCGTTGAGACGGGTACGACGCTCAAGGAAAACGGCTTGGAAGTATTTGATGACGTTGCTCCAATCTCGGCAAGACTTATCGTCAATACCGTAAGCATGAAGCTGAAACAGGAGCGCATTTCGGAGATCGTGAAGCTTATTGAGGAGAATTTGTGAGATATGATAAAGATAATTAAAGCAAACGGCGATGAGAAAAAATTCCTCGCCGAGGTCGAAAAGCGCGCGGGCGAGGTAAACGCCGAGGTTGAGAAGACCGTCAAGGCTATCCTCGAGGACGTAAAGAAGAACGGCGACGCGGCTGTGAAGTCGTACACCGCGAAATTCGACTGCCCGAACGCGCAGTATTACCGGGTTCCCGACGAGGCTATTCAAGACGCGCTCACCGAAGCGAACGAGAAGTCGCCCGACTTCGTGAACGCCATGCTGAACGCCGTGGAGAACATCACCGCGTTCCACACGCGCCAGAAGCGCGAG
>CAYPWI010000245.1:0-4026 GCA_964414395.1 uncultured Ruminococcus sp. | reverse complement strand
TCGTCAAAATCCAGCGTATAGTATACGCCGTCAAGGCAGAACGCCGCCGAGCGGTCGCATATCATAGCGAGGGAGCCATCACGAAGCGTCACTATGTCCGAGTTCAGATCGGCAAGACCAAAGTTAGCTCCGCCTGAAAAACGATCTTTATCGGTATTCGCGACATAGTACCCTTTGATCCAGATGTTCGCGCCGAGGTTCTTGTCATAAAGGCAATATGTTATATACATGAACGATTCGTTGCCGTACATTTGCGGTTCCCAGGTATGTTTTTCGCCGCCGTTGATGCTGCGTCTCATTTTAACGTCCTTGGTCTCGGCAAAATTGTCGCTTGTGAGCATCGTCAACCCGAACTTTTCATATAGCTCGCTCGGCATCATTTCAACAAAGCATTTGAATGTGCCATAATTATCGCGGAGCGGCTCAAGCTCGGCGGGGATAGTATATTCCTGATCGGTAAGCGTTGTGGTAAACCCGCGCTGGGCGGTATTGTTCCCGTGGAACATCACCCTCATATCGTTGGTTTTTGCCGCGAAGCCCACCAGCATGGAGAGCGCCGCAGCAGCTGCTATTATTGTGATCTTCAGCGGGATCCTGCGCTTGCGCCGGTCCGCGCCTTTGATCGCGTTTGCGGCGATATCTTCGCCGATATTGCCCATTGCCTCAAATATCTGATTTTGTTTAGTCATGATAAATTCCCCTTTCGCTGAGATGTTTTTTGAGTTGTTCCCGCAGCCGCATAAGCGCCGTGGTCGCGGCGGTCTTGCTCATGCCGCAGGCTTTCGCCGCTTCCTTTACGCCGTAGTTGAAGAAATATCTGAGTGTGAACAGCCGCTGCTGCTTTTCGGGAAGCGAGCGCAGCCACTCGTTCAGTGCCTCGGAAAGCTCGTTAAGCTCCGCTTGTTGTTCCACGGAGGAATTTGACGGAATACATTCGTCAAGCTCCGTTAAAAGCTCTGAATTCCTTATCGGCGACTTGTTGTAGCGCAGGCGATTGATGGTTTTGCAGCGCGCGATCTTGGCAACATACGCCGCGAGGTTATCGGGTTTGTCGGGCGGGATAGCGTTCCAGACCGCCAGAAGCGTATCGTTGGCGCACTCTTCCGCGTCTGTCTGTGAGGATAGCAGCCCGCGCGTTATCTTCATAATAAGCCGCGTAAATTTCTTTTGTAATTCCGATAAGCCTTTTTCGCTGCGGCTTTCAAGCAGCGCTGTTATCTCATTGTCGGTCAAGTTCTGTCACCTCTTTTTTGTGTTAGTTCGTTCGGTTCTCCCCTCTTTTGGCGAGGAGAACCGAACGAATGGGGAACTCCGGCGTTCTGTATATATAGTCACTTGAAAAAGCCGTTTGGTCACATATAAAGAAAAATTCCCCCGTTTTTTTTCAGGGGAATTCTTCTATCATGGGAAAGCCGTTATTCGGCGGGAGCGAGTATGCCGAGGTCATCGAGCACCTGCTTCATATTATCGATGGTAGCGATGCTTTCATTCATATAATCGTCGAAGTCTATCGTATAGTACACGCCGTCAAGGCAGAATGCCGCGGAGCGGTCGCAAACCATTGCGAGAGAGCCGTCAACAAGTTTGACTATATCCGAGTTCAGATCAGCCAGACCGAACCTGGCGCTGCCATGCAGACTCTCGACATTCGTGTTATAATGTCCTTTGATCCAGACATTTGTGCCAAGGTTTTTGTCGTACAAGAAGTAATCTATGTTCATCCAGGATTCGTTGCCGTAAATTTGGGGTTCCCAGGTGTGTTCTTCGCCGCTGTCGATGCTGCGTCTCATTTTAACGTCCTTGGTCTCGGCAAAATTGTCGCTTGTGAGCATCGTCAACCCGAACTTTTCATATAGCTCGCTCGGCATCATTTCAACAAAGCATTTGAATGTGCCATAATTATCGCGGAGCGGCTCAAGCTCGGCGGGGATAGTATATTCCTGATCGGTAAGCGTTGTGGTAAACCCGCGCTGGGCGGTATTGTTCCCGTGGAACATCACCCTCATATCGTTGGTTTTTGCCGCGAAGCCCACCAGCATGGAGAGCGCCGCAGCAGCTGCTATTATTGTGATCTTCAGCGGGATCCTGCGCTTGCGCCGGTCCGCGCCTTTGATCGCGTTTGCGGCGATATCTTCGCCGATATTGCCCATTGCCTCAAATATCTGATTTTGTTTAGTCATGATAAATTCCCCTTTCGCTGAGATGTTTTTTGAGTTGTTCCCGCAGCCGCATAAGCGCCGTGGTCGCGGCGGTCTTGCTCATGCCGCAGGCTTTCGCCGCTTCCTTTACGCCGTAGGTGTAGAAGTATCTTAGTGTGAATAATCTCTGCTGCTTTTCGGGAAGCTTTCGCAGCCACTCGTCCAGCGCCTCGGAAAGCTCGGTCATCTCCGCTTGGCGTTCCACCGAACAGTCGGACGGGATGCACTCGTCAAGCTCCGTCAGCAGATCGGAATTCCGCATCTTCGCGGTATCGTAGCGCAGTTTGTTCAGCGTCAGCCGCCGCGCGATCTTGCAGATGTAACCCGTGAGGTTCTCGGGGCGGTCGGGCGGGATGGATTCCCATACCTTAAGAAGCGTATCGTTTGCGCACTGTTCCGCGTCCTCGTCGGAGCGGAGTATTTTGCGGCATATGCTCATAATAAGCTTCGAGAACTTATCCCGAGCGGCTTTGAGCCCCTGCTCGTCGCGCCGGGACAACAGCTCGATTATCCGCTCATCGTCCGAGACCGCTTTTTCTTTGACATTCTCGAGAGTTGGCGGCAGCTTCGCGGCTTTTTCATATTCCATCGGATCATCTCCTTATTTTACTAAGAACGGTAAACGCGTTTTTGGTTCTCTGTTTATAAAGACACCAACGAAAGGGGAGTGGTCACATTGTTTTATAAAAATCCCCCCGACCGGTAGGCGGGGGAAAATCAATTATTGGTCAATGATGTCAAGAAACTCGCGCGGGGTAACAATAAAGGGTTTTCTCGGAAAATGCTTCATATTGCCTGTGACAAGATAAACTCCATCGTCCTTTTTTTCCATTACGACTTCGTAAAAGGGCAAGTCTTTCATATCGGGAAGAACCTCTCCGGTCTTTTGTGGGTCAATCGGCATGCCTTTTTTCTTTACTACGAGAATTAGCTTATTTGCCAAATGCGGGCGAATTTTCAATTTCGGACGGCGGAGGACATCTTCGTATTCTTCAATGATCTCTTTGCTGTATACAACTTTGATCTCCTCGGAAAAGATTTTATTAAGAATAATCACTGTTGCCGAATCACTTTTATTTGAGAGCATTGCAGAAACAAGGACATTTGTATCGATAACAGCGTAACATTCCATTATCAGTCCTCCCCGTATCTTGCCTTGCGAATTTCCTCGTTGATCTCTTCAAGCGACATTCCCATTGTGCCGTTTTCCTTAGCTTCGCGGCGGATTTCGTAAAATGCTTTTCTGCCCTCTTCCAGTGAGAATTGATCTTCGTCGGAACGTATCGGAAACGGTATTCTTTGCTCGCGTATGACCGCTCTGGCAAATACATTGAACGCTGTCGCTCCGTCCATGCCGAATTCCTCGCAAAGATCGTCAAACCGTGTTTTAATATCATCGTCGATCTGAAAGCTGTAAGTTGATTTGCTCATATCTATCACCTCATATATTGATTTAATCAATGCCGTATCTTACTTTGCGAATTTCCTCATTGATCTCATCAAGGCTCATATCCTGCATACCGTTTTCTTTCACTTGGCGGCGGATATTGTAGAAAGATCTTCTGGCTTTTTCAAGCGGTCTCCTGCGGTTTTTGCCGATATCAAATGGGATCCTCTGTTCTTCAACGACCGCATTTGCAAATTTATTGAACGCCGTCGCCCCGTCCATGCCGAATTCCTCGCAAAGATCGTCAAACCGTGTTCTGAGATTATCGTCGATCTCAAAGCTATACGTCGATTTACTCATTTAAAAAACCAAATATATTGAATTAATCAATGAACTTTCTTACTTTGAGTATTTCCTCATTGGTCTGCTCGAGGCTCATAT
>CAYPWI010000244.1:1017-4028 GCA_964414395.1 uncultured Ruminococcus sp. | reverse complement strand
TCATCTCAAGCAGGCGCTTGGATTCCGCCTTGAATTCTTTTGTTTCGCTCATAATATTAACTCCCCTTTTTGTATTTTTAGCACTCTGCTTATGAGAGTGCTAATTCGTATAATTATATTATACACCGTTTGAGGAAAAAATCAAGGGGAAGAACGTAAAAAACTCGCGGAAAAATTCGGCGGTAATTGTGCAATTTGACCAAAGAGCGATAGCCCGCGAACTGTTGGCATCGATCATATTGTGAGAAAAATTCATCTTGAATTATTCGGAAGGCTGTGATATAATTATAGAAAAAACACGCAAGGGAAGTAATATTTGATGTTTTCGATGATCGGTGATGATAAGCAAAGAAGCGAATTGGAAGCGTTCTACAAAGAAAATCAAGAACTTTTTCTTAACGCGGCTTACTCAAATCTGCGTAACAGGAGCGAGGCGGAAGACGCTGTACAAGAAGCTTTTCGGGCGATCGTAAAAGCGCCTGACAATTTCTTTGATAAAGTTCCCGAAAAAAGAATAGGCTATATGATCGGTGTTATCAAATTCATTTCTGTAGATATGATCAAAAAGAAGAATAAACGATCTTTTGAAAGTATTGACGATGAAGAAGCCTATGATGATAACCCGCTTTCCTTTGAGGACAGCGTGATCGGGATCGTATCAAAAGACGAGTTGGACAGATTTATAGAATCGCTGCCCGATCGCCAGCGGGACGTGTTGAAATTAAGATGCTTTATGGGTTATTCCACAGCGGAGACCGCCAAAAAGCTGCATATCACTCAAACGGCAGTCAAGAAGAGGCTGCGTTTGGCAAAAGAGGCGGTTCGTGAATACATCGGAAAGGGGAATGAGACACATGAATGAAAACATACTTAAAGACATTTCGGAGGAAATAAGCGCGGAGGAATTATCCGAGTTGGAGCAGATGCCCCCGTTCAAGCCCTCGCTGCGCCATAGATTTGCCATGAGACGAATTTTCGCCGAGTATGAGAAAAACAACTCCCGACAAGCTCACGCCGCTCCCGCGCCGAGCTCGGTCGAGGACGGTTCGCGTAAAATTACGGTCAAAAGGCTCATCATAATTTTTGCCGCGATCGCTTGTGCGGCACTGCTGACGGGCGCGGTGACCGTTTATATATCCAAAAACTTTCATGGCAGCGTTTATTCCGATAATACACGCCTGTTCGCGGTCAATACCAAGAACTGTCCGACGGTCATCGAACACGAATATTATCTTTCCGAATTGCCCGAGGGTTATGAGCTGTTAGATTATGATCGAGATCCTATGTCTGTGTATAAATGTTATTATGATCTGTCTTCCAAACAAATCATAATTTTCACTCAATATATAAAGAGCGAGTTTGAAGTGCATTACAACACGGAGCATCACAGCTTTGAGGAGATTGAGATCAACGGTCAATACGGATTGTACCTCGATCTCGGCGACAGTGAATGTATCCACGCATTGGCAGTGTGGGATAATGGTGAATATATCCTGCAAATTGTCGGTGATTTGCCCAAGACGGACATAATAAATTTGGCTAAAAGTACCAAGGTTTTAGAAAATTGAAAATTAGGGGGGTACCTTTTCGACATTAAAAACAGACAATATATATAGAGGGGTAAAAAATGCTTCTCCATAATTTGGAAAAGGAGGTAAAACGCCAATGTGGTTATAAATAACGCTTGCGTTTTTGTCCGCGGCTTGCTTGTTTACAGATCTCAATAGTTCTATTTGCTTATGCGGCGCCAAATGCGGGCTTGCCAGCTGTACATATCACGTAAAGCCCGTGTTCAAGCTTACGGACAAGCAAGGCAAGACGGAGACCATCACGGTCTGCAGCGACGAACAGTCGGTTTAAACCGACAATTGTACAAAATGCTGAATATTTCGCCGTTGGTTTGTGCAAGCTTACAAACTTTATTAACGGATGTAGTGAGGCATGGCTTCTTGGCATCTTAACTCTAAAAGGCAAATTTCGGCAAAAGTGTTTTTGGAAATTGGAAATTCCCGGAAAGGAAGGTTGTTATGAAAGCATTAAAGAGTATTTCAGCGCTCGCTTTGGCAGTTGTTACTTCTGCAACGCTTGGGTTAAACGCGGCAGCAGAGGTTAGTTCGTATAATTGGAAAGCTGTCAAGGAAACATATTATAGTGCTCCCACTAGTGCCGGCAGTTATCCGGATTCTGCTAATTTTTACTATTCGCCCAATGGTTATACAACGCATTTGGGAAGCATCGATAATTCGGACCTTATCTCAACTGGAACGCTTACTGTTAGCTGCTCTTGCTCTTATGCCAATATGAGCTCTTTTGTTATGACTCAAATAGGCGATAAAGAGCATAAGGTTACCTTGACCGGCGCAGTTACTTATGGAATTCCGTTTACATATACGGCATTCACAAATACGCCGGGAAATACCTATACCGCTAAGGGGATAACCAAGCTATTGTAAGACTGATTTCGGATAATGCCACGCATATAGGCGTATGTTGTACCTAACATTATCTTGAGAATCTTTTTGCATCCGGGATCACATCAGTTTAACAGCATTACGGATGCAATTTCTTGAAGGTTTTTGTAATATGAAAAATAAAATAATTTCAATACTTATGACTATTGCTCTACTGTGTTTTCTGATAGCGTGTGACAGCAGCCCATACGCTTCCGATCCCGACGCATCAACAAATATAGGAGAAAAAACACCTATAAATCACGATAACCCGCGCGAGGATTATTCTTCCGAGGATCTAATTAGAATCATAAATAAATATCCCAATATCAAGGCGGCGAAAGACATTCCGTCCGATGTGCCGAAAACCCTCGGTCATGTGAGTGTTTTTGAGTGCTGTTCTAAGCCCGAGCTTTCCTTTGAAAATGGGCTGAATAACTTTCGAGACGTTCTCGGATATCTCTGCCCCGGGCGCGCATTGAGCGAAGCATGCTTTTCCGCCGTCGGCAGCGGTGACTCTGTTCCGATATATGAAAATTACGACAGGTTCAAAAGCGGCGA
>CAYPWI010000244.1:0-1007 GCA_964414395.1 uncultured Ruminococcus sp. | reverse complement strand
CACGCTTTTTGAATACAACGAGTCTGCTTCGGGCGTTGAAGAGCCGATATACTTCTACGCGCGGTCTCCCGTTTGCAGCGATCTCTCCTCATTTAACCGCGGAGAATTGGAAAGGATAGTGAAGCGGAAAGCAGGCTTTGTTTCCTTTCTGTATAACGGTAGCTTTGTCGAAGAAGCGGAATACATCGGGCGCTTTTCTCCCGACAGCGAGGAAAGGTTCAAGCTTCTCGATAAAGAAACATCGATAAAAGAAGCCGTGGAATTCTTTGAGAATTATGTCGCGGGTATCCCCTGCGATGCAGATTCGCCATTCAAAAGCAAGGTCATATTTGTGGAGGTCTTTAAAATAAATGAGAAGTTTTGTTGCTTCGATTTTATTTTTTCAAGGGAATATGACAGTATTTCCTTCGATTATACAGTCAATGGCGGAAGAGGACGGCGGACCGGCGGCGATATGAGCATAGGTGTAATGATAAAAAGCAATGAAGTCGATTCATTCTACGGCATTATAAAGGCTTTCACCGCGAGGAACGAAACGCAATACACCGATTTTATATCATGTGAGGACGCCGCAAAGATCGTATCGGACAATATGACAGAATATACAATATTTGAAGTGAGATCGGTGCGGCTGCTGTACTGTCAGAGCGAGAACATCGGCGATAACGGCGAACTTGGAAAATACAAAACCCGCGTTTTCCCGATGTGGGTGTTCGAGCTTTACAACGCCAACGACGGGCTCACTTATAACTGCTATGTCAACGCACTGAACGGCGAATTTGAATATTTTCACTGATTTATCGAGGTATCATCATAAAGATAATTCTCTGCATCATTCTATCTGCTTCGCTGATGTTCTCACTTTCCGCCTGTGAGAGCCGCAAAACGGAAACAAACGGCGTTCCGGTCCACGAGGACGCGATGTCTGTAAAGCAAGCTGTCAGCGGATACGACGAGCAATTTCAAAGCTGTAAAACGAAGGAATACATACTCTTTTGAAGCAAGCG
>CAYPWI010000243.1:0-4030 GCA_964414395.1 uncultured Ruminococcus sp. | reverse complement strand
GTCACCGATTCGGCGAGAGTGTTTATCCCCATGGGCGAGCTTGTAGACAAGGAAAAGGAGCTCGCGCGTCTCGACAAGGAGCGCAAAGCGGCTCAAAAGGATATAGACTTCCTGTCGGGCAAGCTGAATAATCAGGGCTTCCTGTCGAAGGCTCCCGCTCAGCAGATTGAAAACGAGCGCGCGAAGCTCGCCAAGGCGGAGGAGAAGATGAGGAAGATACTCGAATCTATCGAGGGATTGAAGTAAGGTCTGATCGGCAAAAGCAACATTGAGGCGGCGCATCAAAGCGCCATGCGGCATAGACAACATACCGGAGAGCGATGAAATTTCTATTTAAATCAGGAGATAAAATGCGCGTATTTGACACCTATTTTTTTAACATCGCGGATAAGGTGAATTTCGCCAAGACCAAGCCCTATCTGGAGAAAATGCTTACAGATCTGGGCTTTGCGTACAAGAATATCGGCTTCACCCTGTACGATCTGAGGGAAGAGACGCAGAAGAAGGCGCTTGCCAAGATACCGCAGCTGGAAAAGTATAAATTCTATCTCAATGACGGCAGCGGCTATCCCGAATGGGGCTTTACGAGCTGTTCGGAGAACTGGCGGGAGGGCGATATCCACGCGGACAAAGCCGATGATGAATACATCTCGGCGCTGTTCTCGAAGATACCGCACACGCTGAATTTCTCGTTCGGGTATATGCTGCTCGACGGGATAAACTGGTTTCACGACAGCACCGGCACGATCGCCGCGGACGCGGATCGCTCCGATAAATTGCCGACGAACAATTGGCTGCCGTTCCGCTCGAACCACATCGAGCAGTTCAGGGATTTTGACGACGGCAGGAAGTTCAACCGCATAGCCGTTTGTATCGAAGTGACCGACAAAGACCGCCCGCGCGACTCCGGGGCGGTGATAGAGAAGCTTATCCCGTATCTCGGAGAGCCGCAGAAGTCCGAGCGCAAGTGCGTATTCCCGAAAGAGCAGAGCGAACGCTTAAAGGCTTTGGAAACGGAAGAGTGCGGGCGGCTTATAGAGCTTGCGAAAACCGCGCTCCCCGAATCGAAGCCGCATAAGCCGTGGAAAGATCCGAGCGTTATGCCGCCGCCCGACCCGAAACTTCCCCATGTAGCGGACAAATTCACGCTTGACAAGGCGTTCAAGGATACGGGCTTTGCGCGCCAAAAGGGGCAGCCCAATTGGCTGGGCTTATATTCGTACACGGACGAGCATGGGTTCGTTTACAACGCTTACGCGCAGAAGCTGTCATATTGTATTACGAACGATTTTCGCGTGTGGCTGGATATCTCGGGCTGCAATTTCAAGATCGTGACGCGGGATAAAGACTACTATGTCACGGAGGACGGCGAATCGTTGGAGATACTGAAAAAGTTCGCGGAGTTCTGTGTCGGATTGCGCGGAGAATTCGCCCATGAGCTTGCGGAGAAATTCGGCGAAACGCCCGCGTGGTATAACGAGAAGCGGCAGTAATACATATCGCGTTGGGAACAACACGAAGGCGGCGCGTCAAAGCACCGCGTGGCAGAAACAACATAACGGAGAGCGAATTGCTTTTCAAATCAAATGGCAAGATAAACACATCGGAGAGCAATGAAATTTCAAAACGCAGCTCGCGGAACATTCCGCGCGCAGCGGACTTTGCGGTTCGCGAATTGCTTTTAAAATCAGGAGGAAATTATGGCTGAATTAACTTTAGTAGTACTCGCGGCAGGAATGGGAAAACGCTTTGGCGACAGGATCAAGCAGCTTGAGCCTTTAGGACCTAACGGGGAGCTGCTGATAGACTATTCGGTACACGACGCGCTGAAAAACGGGTTTGACAGGGTAGTGTTCATCATACGCCGCGACATCGAGGAGCTTTTTAAGAGCACTATCGGCGCAAGAGTGGAGAAGCTGGTGAAGACGGAGTATGTATATCAGTCGACCGATCAGCTTCCAAAGCGCGAGAAGGATTTCCCGTCGCGCACAAAGCCCTGGGGCACGGCGCAGGCTCTGTATTGCTGCACGTCTTTGCTGAACGGGAACTTCGCTGTCATCAACGCGGACGATTTCTACGGTCACGCGGCGTTTCGCAAATTGGCGGGATTTTTCAGAGATCCCGACGCGGACGCTTGCTCGGTGGATTTCCTCTTAAAGAACACGCTTTCCGACCACGGCGCGGTAAACCGCGGCATCTGCCGCACCGGCGCGGACGGTATGCTTACTTCCGTGGAGGAGACGAAGCAGATCGCGCGCGGAGAGGACGGGATCATTCGCGGCAAGTACGACGGTTATGAGAAGATACTCGACGAGAATTCCACAACGTCTATGAGTATGTGGGGCTTTAAGGAGAGCTTCCTGCCGATATTGGCCCATCAGCTGAGAAAGTTTTTGAGCGACCTCCAGCCCGACGAGCTTAAAGCGGAGCTTACCATAGCGGACGCGGTGGGGCATGAGATAAAGTCCCGCGGGTATAGGGTAAAGGATATCCCGACGGACAGCAAGTGGTTCGGGATAACATACGAAAGCGACGTCGAAGCGGCACGGGCAATGCTCGGCGAGTATATCAAGCGGGGGATATATTCTTCTCCGCTGTAATACGAAACACTGCTGTTGATTAGGAGATAATTATGCTGATCGTACCGGTTAAAAATCTTCGTGAGGGAATGCAGCTCGCGGATAACGTGGACACCACAACGGCTACGGATTACCGCACGCTGCTGAAAAAAGGAACGTTCTTGTCCTCGGGCATGATAGAGATGCTCGAGGACGAGGGAATAAAGACCGTGCATATCGTGGGCGCGGGTATTGAGGACATTCCCGACGAAGATGAAAAAGAAGATAAGCATACCCAAAAAGTAAACGAACGCATCGGACTGGCGCTGAAAGACCTCGATGAGATATTCGATTCCAGCGAGGAGATAAAGGAGCTTTCGCAGGCTGCCGTTAAAAAGGTGGACTCGATAGCGGACGATATCATAAACGATATCTCATGCGATTCCTCGTTCCTCGGCACCCAGATGATCGCGCTCCAGAATTATGATGATTATACATACAAGCACTGCCTTCGCGTGGCGATGCTGTCCGCCAGCGTATGCGGCGAGCTGGGGCTCAGTGAGGCGGAAACGAAGGAGACCGTCGTTTCGGGACTGCTTCACGATATCGGAAAATCCAATATAGATCACGATATCATAATAAAGCCCGGCAAGCTCACCGAGGAAGAATTCGAGGAGATAAAGCGTCACCCGCTTATCGGATACAATATCCTTAAAAACGGCGGCAACTACAGCTCGAATGTCCTCTCGGGCGTGCTGTTCCACCAGGAAAAGTATGACGGCTCGGGATATCCCACGGGAATAGCGGGCGATAAAATACCGCTTGTCGCGCGTATTCTCAGCGTGTGCGACGTGTTCGACGCGCTGACCTCCAACCGCCCGTACAGAGTACCGTGGTCGGTCGCCGAAACCGAGGAGTACATTCTCGGAAGCTGCGGGACGCATTTCGATATGGACGTTTCTCAGGCGTTCCTCCGCGCGTTCAATCCCTATCCCATCGGGACTATGGTGCAGCTGTCCGATGGAAGACACGGCGTTGTGATAAAGCATAATACCAATGTGCTCAGACCGACCGTGCGGATAATGGGACAGTTCGCGGGTGAGGAGCTGGACCTTATGAACGATTTCCGATTTCTTACTATCTCCATTACGGGGATATACAGCGGGGAATACAGTGCCTGACGGTATGGTTTGCCATTGACAAAACAAGAAGTTTGTGTTAAAATAAAATCGGAGGATCACCGCGTTGGAAATAAAACATGAGGATCTGATAGGGTCGTATGAGCAGAAGCGGGAATTGGTGTCACAGTTCAACCTGATGGACGACATCTTCTTTTCCGTTGTGCTGGAGGATAATGCGGCGTGCGAGTATCTGCTGACGGCGCTGCTCGGAAAGCGCGTTAAAGTGTTGGAAAACAAGACACAGTACTCTATACGGAACATCGAAAATCATTCGATAGTGCTGGACGCGTT
>CAYPWI010000242.1:0-4042 GCA_964414395.1 uncultured Ruminococcus sp. | reverse complement strand
GGGCTTGCGGTTTATAACAGACTGCTGAGAGCGGCTGCGTTCCGCATTATCGATATCTGATACCGGTTCTTGATCAAAAACGCGAATTTGTTTGCTTTTGATTAGAACAACGCTTAATACTTGGAAAGGGAATAAAATGAAGAAATTTCCAAATATTATGATAATAGGGCTTACTGGAATGAGCGGCGCGGGGAAATCCACCGTGTCCGAGGTTTTTCACGACCGCGGCTTTTCGGTGATAGACTGCGACGCGATAGCTCGTGACGTAGCCCGTCGGCGGGAGTTTCTGGATGAGATAGCCGAGCGCTTTTCGCCCGATATGCTGACTTCCGAAGGCGCGCTTGACCGTCCCAAGGTAGCGGAGCTTATCTACAACGATGAGGAAAGCCGCGGTAAATACCAGCGCATCATTTTTCCTTATATCATATATGATATCATAGAGGGCATACACCGCGCGCAAGGCGATGTTCTGCTTGACGCGCCAACGCTTTTTGAGGCGAGGCTGGATATCATATGCGATAAGATAGTGAGCGTATGCGCCGATGAAAGCGTATGCGCCGCTAGGATCGCCCGACGGGATAAGATCACTCCCGAGCAGGCAGGCGAAAGATTATCGGCGCAGCATAACGCGGCGTTCTTTAAAGAAAGATCCGATCATTGCATTGAAAATGACGGCACGCCGGAAGAATTGCGGCGCAAGACCGAGGTCATTATTGAAATGATCGGAAAGACAGAATGAAGGGCAGACTCAGACTATGATAAAACGCAGACAGAAAAATCCCGTATTGCCGCTCGTCATCGTGATAATAGTCATCGCGGTGCTGCTTGTGGCGGTCGGCGGATACTATGTATACACGCTCTATGTGGAGAAAAGCCATCCTTTGGAGTATAAGAACGCGGTCGAGAAATATTCGGAAGAATATAACGTCGACAAGTATCTCGTGTACGCCGTCATCAAGACCGAGAGCGGCTTCAAGGCGGACGCTTTGTCCAATGTCGGGGCGCGCGGGCTTATGCAGATAATGGAGGACACCTTCGACTGGATAAAGTTCCGCATGGGAGATACCGAGACGACAACATCAGATACGGCTGCTGGTTCTTAGGCTATCTTACCGAGGAATTCGGCAATGTCGAGGCGGTCGCGGCGGCTTATCACGCGGGGCGCGGAAAGGTCAACGAATGGCTTGCGGACAAGGATTATTCCAAGGACGGAGTTCATCTCGACGAGATTCCGAGCAGCGACACCGCGCACTATGTCTCTAAGATCACTAAAGCTATGGATACCTATAAAAAGCTTTATGATAATAAATAACGCGCTTGAAGCGCGATAAATATCTGAAAGGAAGTAATTATTATGGCAAAGAATGAAAAGTCGATGGCGAAGGATCTCAAGGAGAAGCTGTTCCTGAAGAAGGAAAACGCTTTTAAGAGAATGACCGACGCCGAGGTCAAGAAATGTGAAAAATTCTGCGAGGGCTACAAGCAGTTCCTCGATAAGGCGAAGACCGAGCGCGAGGCTGTGGTCTACATCGTGCGCGAGGCACAGGAGAATGGCTTTGTCCCGTTTGACAAGTCCAAGAAGTACAAGGCGGGCGATAAGGTATACTATGTCAACCGCGAAAAGGCTGTTATTCTCGCCGTTATAGGCAAAGAACCCGTGACCAACGGCGTGAATATCGTCGCCGCGCATATCGACTCCCCGCGCCTCGACATGAAGCAGAACCCGCTCTACGAAAAGGACGAGGTAGGCTACTTCAAGACGCATTATTACGGCGGCATCAAGAAGTATCAGTGGCCGACTATCCCGCTGTCTCTGCACGGTGTTATCGTAAAGCGCGACGGCAGCAAAGTAGTCGTTGACCTCGGCGAGGACGAGAACGATCCCGTATTCTGCGTATCGGATCTTCTGCCGCATCTCGCTTCTCAGCAGATGAAGCGCCCGTCCACCGAGATAGTAAAGGGCGAGGAGCTGAACATAATCATCGGTTCGAGACCGTTCAAGGACGACGAGGCGAGCGAGCTTGTTAAGCTTAATCTGATGATGATATTGAATGAGAAGTACGGCATCGTGGAAGAGGATTTCCTTTCCGCGGAGCTGGAGGCTGTGCCCGCGTTCAAGGCGCGTGATATCGGTTTCGACAGAAGCCTTATCGGCGCGTATGGTCAGGACGACAGAGTTTGCGCGTACACCGAGCTTATGGCGATACTCGGCGCGAAGGCTCCTCGCAGAACGGCGGTCGCGGTGCTCACCGATAAGGAAGAGACCGGTTCGGACGGCAACACGGGTCTCAGATCTTCGTATCTGAAATATTTTATCGCCGATCTGGCGGAGATGTACGGCGCTCACGGCAGAGATGTTCTCTCAAAGTCGAGATGCCTGTCCGCCGACGTAAACGCGGCGTTCGACCCGACCTTCCCCGATCCGTTTGAGAAGAACAACGCCAGCGAGCTCAATCACGGCGTATGCGTTACCAAGTTCACGGGCGCGCGCGGCAAGAGCGGCACTTCGGACGCTTCCGCGGAATTTGTCGGAGATATCCATGCGCTGCTGAACAAGAACAAGGTAGTATGGCAGACGGGCGAGCTCGGCAAGGTGGATATCGGTGGCGGCGGAACGGTCGCGGCGTATATCGCGAACCTCAATGTCGATACCATCGACGTGGGCGTTCCCGTAATGAGTATGCACGCGCCGTTTGAGATAACCGCCAAGACCGACGTATGGGCGGCGTTCAGAGCGTTTGAGGCGTTTATCGGCGAATAAGATAATACAGGGACAAACATTGATATTTCACACTCCTTGATAATAAACATATAATGTGATTATTATGATATGGAGTGATGATAATGCCGAAAGCAAGACGTTTTCTCAATAAGCTCGGTGTAAAGCTGATAGCGGTGGCACTGATATTGCTGGGCGTGTTCTTCACGCTCGATCTGAGCTTCCGCCCCGTTGTGGAGACGGTCAACGCCTATCAGTGCCATGAGACGGTGACACGCGTGATAAACGAGGCTATTTTGTCGGAGCTGGAAAGCGGCGGGGTGGATTACGAGAGCCTTGTCACGCTTTCCAGGAACGGCGACGGGGAAGTCGTCTCCGTCGAAAGCAACATTGTAAACATCAACCGCCTCAAGACCGAGGTTGCCGAGCGCATAGAGCGCGAGATCGAGCGGATGTCGGCGATAAACATCGAGATCCCCATAGGAACGCTTCTGGGTATTCAATTGCTTCACGGCAGGGGCTTCAATGTCGGAATGAGCGTCAAGCCGTTCGGGTATACTACAACCTCCATAATCAGCGAGTTTTCCGAAGCGGGGATAAATCAGACGCTCCACAGGATAGTTATCGAGATCAACACCAATGTTGACGCGGTGATCCCCGGCATATCGACTCGGGTGCCCGTCACGACCTCGATTATCGCGGCGGAGACCGTCATCGTCGGCAGAGTACCCGACGCTTATACTCACGTTATAACCGAGTCGGAGGACTTAGCGGGTGAGATAAACGATTTCGGCGCGGTCGTCAATTAGCCGAAACAGGCGGATCCCCCGCCGAGGGTGGGGGAGAACCGCGTTTAATGACCAAAACAACAGGAGAGATGAATTTGGATATAAAGCAGGGAAAGCAGCGTCTTGACGAGCTTAAGACCGTGCTTGAAAAGGCAAACCACAATTATTACGATCTGGACGCTCCCACGCTCGAGGACGACGAGTATGACGCGCTTATGCGCGAGCTTCGCGGCATCGAGGAAAAATTCCCGGAGCTTGTGACGGAGGATTCCCCGTCGCAGCGCGTGGGAGGTTCGGCGCAGAGCACTTTTGAGAAGGTAACGCACGTCGTCCAGATGGGAAGTTTGCAGGACGTGTTCAGCGAGGACGAGGTGCGCGAGTTCGTGGAGCGCGTCAAGGGCGAGGGTGCGGAGGAATTCACCGTTGAGCCTAAGATAGACGGACTGTCGGTGTCGCTGGTCTACGAAAACGGCGTTCTGACGCTGGGCTCGACGCGCGGAGACGGCTTTGTCGGCGAGGACATCACGCCCAATCT
>CAYPWI010000241.1:0-4057 GCA_964414395.1 uncultured Ruminococcus sp. | reverse complement strand
GCTCGTCAGCCAAAAAAGACAAAAAGCCCCGTCCGTGCTCAACGGACAAAAAGCCCTGTCCGCGCTCAACGGACAAAAAGCCTCGTCCGCGCTCACGGACAAAAGTTCAGACCGAACGCCGCGGTGATCGGCGCGTATATTCACGGCACAAGAACAGCAAAGGATGTGTTTTTATGGAAAATGATACTGCTGCCGGCAAAAGATCGGACAGAATAAAGACGTGGTTCGCCGACAAACCGGGGAAATATGATATTTTCTTGGTTTTGCTGCTGTACATTGCGGCGGTCGCGGTCTATTACCTGATAAATAATTTCCCGAAAAGGATAGATATATACAGCGATGAGCTTCTGTATTACACCATAGCGGAGAGCCTTCACAACGGCAAGGGTATTCTGGCTATGAACGCTCATATCTCTTTTAATAAGATCGTGTATCCCTTGGTCTTATCGCCGTTCTTCGGCATAGAAGACCCCGTTCTCCGCGTGCATATGATCTCGCTGTTCAACAGCGCGCTTATCCTGACTTCGCTGTTTTTCGTATATCTCATCGGCAAAGAGATCGAGCTCAACAGAGGCAGTATGGCGCTCGCGCTGGCTGTCACCGTATTGTGGCCGGATCTCACTTATTCGATAACCTTTATGTCGGAGAACCTCAACTGGCCTCTGACATTGCTTGCCATTTATTTATGGCTGAAAAGCAAGAAAGGCAGGCACAATATAGCGTACTCCATAGCGTTCGGCGCGGTGTGCTATTTGGGATATCTCTGCAAGAACATCTTCCTCGCGCTGCTGCTGAGCGCCGTGCTGTTCGAGGCGGCGTATCCGATAGCAATGTATCTGATAAGCCGAAAGGACGCTCCCGAAAAGAAGCTCCGCGGGTATTTCGACAAGCGGAGCCTTATCGGCTGCGGGATATCGCTCGCGCTTTTCGTTGTGTGCTATGTTCTGGGAAGCATATTGCTGTACGGCGGGGGCGATCACAATATCTCCTCGTCGCTCAACACAAAATTGTATGAATACAGCGTTACTTACACCGTTTTGTATCTGTTGTTCTCCTTCGTGTATTACCTCGCCGCGTCGTTTATCGCCGTGCTGGTGATGCCAATCGCTTATTCCGCGGCGAACTTCAAGCGGATGGACACAAGCACCCGCAAGATATTCTCCCTGCTGAGCATTTATCTGGTGATCTCCTGCGCCATGGTCGCTTATACTATCTCCATCAAAGAGGATATCGGAGCCGTCGCGCCGAGACTGCATATGAGATATCTGGGATTTATCCTGCTTTTGCTGGTCGTCGTATTTTATAAAGTTTTGCAGACAAAAATCGATGAGGGAAAGATATCTTCCAAAAACCAACTCTTACTTACCTTGGCGGCGGTATTTCTCGCCTGCATAATATGCCAGGGCTCCGACGACTCAAGATCGGAGACCGACCAAACCACAATGAATGTTTACAATTCGGCGGCAGAGGTGATCTCGGCATACACCAACTCCTTCCTGGGAAGAGAATTTTACGTGATAAAGTTCGCGTCCCTGGCGATCATCTCCCTGATCGTTATTGTCGTTTATTATTACAGGAACAAGAAGAGATCGGAACGAGCGGCAGCCTGCATCTTTTCCGTTTTTATGCTGATGGTATGTTTTCAGAACTTCAGGCTGGAGACCGATCAAATGAGAAAATGTTACCGAGCCGATGAGGAAATGATAAGCGATATATTGTCCATAAATCAATATCTGGACAACGCGGAAGGCGACAAGCAGATATTGTATATCTGCTCGAATACGTTAAATGACGAGCAGAAGATCCTTACGACATACTTTGATCATATGGGCGGCTTGTGTCAATCCTCCTCCGGGCATATATACCCCTATCTCGCCCATGACGGAAAAACGATCGATGTTCCGAACGCCCAATTTCAATTCGGTATGTCCGGCGCTTCCTATGTCTACGATCATATCGACAAGATCGATTATATCATAACCGACGATACGACCCAGACGGAGCTTAGAGGCGTTTCCCGTATCGGCGAGGCGGGCGGGAAATACTTCATGCTTTATAAAAATCTCGATCCCGCGACCGTAGAGGTCGTTCCCGAGGTATATGTCGGAGAGCCGCTGAAAATAAAATTCAAACCCGATAACGACGATATGGACACATATTGCAGATACGGGCTGAGCGCGGCGGAAGAGAATTACGCCATGACAAACGGCGACAGAGCTTCGTTCAGGATCCCCGTGGTGGGCGAATATGACAGCGTCAAGGTAAGCATCGAGGTCTCCGAAACATATAACAATACTCCGCAGAGCTATACCATAGTCCAAAAGGATAATGTGCTCGCAAACGGAGCGCTGACCGGCAAGGGTGAGATAAACTTTACCGCGCCCGTTAAAGAAGGCTATCTGGAATTTGATATCGTTTGTTCGACGGCTGTCGGCGAGAACGATGAGGAATTCGAGCTGGCGATCATGGGGAATATCACGAGATTTGCTTTCAGAATAAGCGGTATCACCGTCGAATAAAGGAGTGCCGCATCACAAAAGCAGGTGAAGCTTACATGAAGAAAGTATTGATAATGATCCCCGCCTACAACGAGGAAGCCAATATCGAAAGGGTCGCGGACGAGCTTATCCGAAGCTGTCCGCAGTACGACTATGTGATAATCAACGACTGTTCCAAGGACGGCACCGAGGATATCCTGAAAAAGCGCGGGTACAATTACATCTCGCTGGCGACAAATCTCGGGATAGGCGGCGCGGTGCAGAGCGGTTATCTGTACGCCGCCGAGAATGATTACGATATCGCCGTTCAGCTGGACGGCGACGGTCAGCACGACCCCGCGTACATATCGAAGCTCATAGAACCGATCCTGAACGGCGAGGCGGATATCGTGATAGGTTCCCGATTTATCGAGAAGAACGGGTTTCAGTCCTCCGCGGCGCGCCGAGCGGGCATCAAAGTCATCCGCGGGGTGATAAGGCTTTGCTGCGGGGTATCTGTCACCGACCCCACGAGCGGCTTTCGCGCGTGCGGCAGGAAGGCGGCGGAGTTCTTCTCGAAGAATTATTCCAACGACTACCCCGAGCCCGAAGCCATAGTTTCCTCGGCGCTCGAAGGGTTCCGGATCGGGGAAGTTCCCGTTATAATGCGCGAGCGCGGCGGTGGTGTGTCCTCGATAAATGTGATACGCTCGATCTATTATATGATAAAGGTGTCGCTTTCTCTGCTGATATGCAGGATAGGTCAGAAAAGGAGAGTGTAAAAATGCCTATCGTTCTACAGGTCTTTCTGGTAGCGTGTGTACTGATCTTTTTGGCAATGATCGTATACTTCCTGGCAAATAAAAAGCTCAATCTGAAATTCTCCCTCGTGTGGCTCGCCGCGGGAGTCGGTATGCTCGTCGTCGCCATATTCCCGCAGATCGCCGCAAAGGTGAGCAGCCTCATCGGCATAGAGACCACCTCAAATATGGTCTTCCTCTTCGCGGGACTGTTTATGCTGCTTATCATTTTCACGCTCACTATCATCGTTTCTAAAATGAATAACCAAATATATGACCTGACGCAAAAGCAGGCACTTCTGGAAAAACGCGTAAGAGAACTGGATAAAAACGATAATTCCAAAAACAAATGATCAATAAATAATTTGGAGAACATCATGAACAAAGTCGTAAAAAACACAATATGGAATATGCTCGGCTCCTTTGTATATTTTTTCTGTCTGTGGCTCATGACGGTTCTCGCGCCGAGACTTTCCGGAGATTACGCGGAGGCAGGATGCCTCAATACCGCTATGTCCGTATGCAATATCTTCGTAATGATATCGAATTTTTCCGTGAGGAATTATCAGGTCTCAGATATAGACAACAGCTTTTCAAACGGCGAATACGTGTCTTTCAGGATCATTACCTGCGCCGTATCGATGGCGGTGCTGCTGATCTATCTTGCAGCCGTACATTATTCGGCGTATATCACGATTTCGGTGCTTTGCTATATGATACTTAAGACTGTCGAAGCGCTGGTCGATGTTACACAGGGGATGTTTCAAAAAGCATGGCGGC
>CAYPWI010000240.1:0-4066 GCA_964414395.1 uncultured Ruminococcus sp. | reverse complement strand
CCATCCGGAGGCGATAAAGGTTGGCTGACGTATTAACGCAAGCGCAAATAGATGAAATGCTCAAGAGCGTTGCTGCCGGTGCGGAGCCCATTGTGTCCACGACCGACGAGGTGAAGATCAAGGAGTACGACTTCCGCGCTCCTAAGAAATTCACCAAAGAGCAGATCAAAATACTCGAAAGCATTTTTGAAAACTACGCGCGTTTGCTTTCCTCTTATCTTACAGGTATGCTCAGACTGTATTGCCGAGTGTCGCTTGTAAATATCGAGGAGCAGAGGTACAATGAGTTTAACAACGCCCTTCCCGATTATGTTGTTATGGGAATGGTAGATCTTGGGATCAAGAACGAGGAGATCAGCGAGACCGATGTAATAGTTCAGATCTCAAACACCATCACATACACCATGATCGACAGACTGTTGGGCGGCAAGGGCGAATATACCGATACGAACCGCGATTTCACGGATATCGAAACGACGATAATGTCGGACGTAATGAAATCATTCGCGGAGCTGCTTAAAGAGCCGTGGATGACGCATATCGACCTTGAGCCGAGACTTGTCGGCATCGAGACCAATTCGAGAGTAGTTCAGACCATAGGTCACGAGGATACGGTCATAATCGTTGCCCTTGAGGTCGAGATAAACAGTCAGCGTTCGATCATTTCGGTGTGTATCCCTGCCATAAATCTTGATGAGATCATGAGCAAGTTTATCCCGAGATACTCGCGCAGCGGCAGAAAGACCGACTCCGTGCGTGAGCAGGAGCGCCGTGATAACATCATGACCGGCATCAGCAACACGGATCTTGACGTAAGAGCCGTGCTTGGAAAGATAAACCTCGATCTTTATGAGGTTTTGACCCTACAGGTGAACGACGTTATTCCGCTGGATAAGAAAATTACCGAGAATATCGATATTTATGTCGGCGAAAATCTTTGGTGCGACGGCAAGCTCGGTACATATAATAAAAAGAAAGCGGTCATGGTGGAAAATTTTATAGAGAGTTGAGGTAAAAGTTCAGATGGCGAACGCTAATGACGAAAACGTTGAGTTCAGTTCATATGAGATCGACGCGGTAGGCGAAATACTAAACATAAGTATGGGCTCCGCGGCGACCGCAGTTTCGGAACTGCTTAATGCCAAGGTTTGGATCACGACACCGAAAGTCAACGTTGTAAAGGTCGAGGAACTCAATTATGACAACCTCGAACCCGCAATATGTGTAAAGATCGTCTATGTTGAGGGCATCACCGGTCTCAATATGATGGTCTTGAAGCAGAACGACGTCCAGCTGATACTTAATCAGCTTCTCGGAAACCCGCTTGTAATAGACCCCGATTTCCAGTTCGACGAGCTTAACATAAGCGCTGTAAGCGAGATCATGAACCAGATGATGGGCGCGTCCGCGACGGCGTTGTCCGATCTGCTCGGAATGACGGTCGATATCTCCGTTCCGATGCCGTATATCATCGAGAATACACGGTTTGGCGACCTTTGCGAGATGGATCCCGATCAGACTGTAGTGGCTGTTACATTTAACCTCACGGTCGACGGGGTAATGGAAAGTGAATTTATGGCGGTTCTTTCTCTGGATCTTGCCAAGACCCTTTCCGGAAAGATGATAGAAAAGTTCTCTACTGCCGACGAAGGTTCGGCAGACAGCAGCGCGGCGGCATCCGCGCCGGCGGCTTCTCAGCCTGCGGCACCCGCGGCTCAGCCCGCGCAGCAGCCGCAGCCCCAGCCGCAGCCCCAGCCTCAGCAGCAGATGCCCCAGATGCAGCAAATGCCTCAGATGGGGCAGCAAATGCCAATGGGTCAGCAGATGCCGATGTATCAGATGCCGCCTCAGGGCGCATACGGTTACCCCAATCAATACGCGGCGTATGGCGCTTATCCGCCTCCCCCTCCTCCCCCCGTGGATATTCAGAACGCGCAGCTTCACCAGTTCGACGCGATGGACTTCGGCATCCCCGCGGATCAGAAGGACAATCTGAAGCTCCTTATGGGTGTGCCGCTTGAGATCAGCGTTGAGATAGGCACCGCAAAGCGCAAGGTAAAGGATATACTTGAGTTTACTCAGGGCACGATAATCGAGCTCGAACGCCAGGCGGGCGCTCCGGTCGATATCATAGTAAACGGGAACCTTATAGCGCGCGGCGATGTTGTGGTCATCGATGATAACTTTGCTGTGAGAATTACCGAGATCGTTAAATCCAAGTTTATTGACAGTCTCGGAAAAGAATAAAGAAATTCCAAAACCCTTTAAATAATTCATCAAGGAGAGAAGATAATGGACAAGAAGATTTTACTGGTGGACGATGCGGCGTTTATGAGAATGCTTATCAAGGACACGTTGACCAAAAACGGCTATACCAATATCCTTGAGGCTGCTGACGGCGCTATCGCCTGCGAGGTTTACGCCGCCGAAAAGCCCGATCTCGTAATTATGGATATCACCATGCCGAACAAGACAGGTATTGACGCGCTCAAGGACATCAAGGCGAGCGACCCTATGGCGAAAGTCGTTATGTGTTCCGCAATGGGTCAGGAAGCTATGGTCGTTGAGGCGATCAAGCTTGGAGCTTTGGACTTTATAGTAAAGCCCTTTAAGCCGGACAGAATTCTCGCGACAGTTAAAAAAGTCCTCGGCTGATCATCTGTATACCACACAGGCGGGGAACATTTCCCGCCTTTTGGCGTTATTACAGTGAATGTCAAAGCATATCCGATATTCACCTATGAGTTGGATCCGAGCTGCC
This sequence comes from uncultured Ruminococcus sp., assembly GCA_964414395.1. Classification (GTDB taxonomy): domain Bacteria; phylum Bacillota; class Clostridia; order Oscillospirales; family Ruminococcaceae; genus CAG-115. The sequence continues at coordinate 1,305 of CAYPWI010000240.1, read as the reverse complement.
TTCGCGTATGTTTGCCGACTTTCGGCGGGGCGCGTATCGGCAAACGGTAAGCGGCAAACAGATCTGCTTTTTACCGTAAATTCAAAGGAGGCAAGCGCTTGCAGTATTTTCAGATGATAATGGCGCTCATTGGCGTTCTGGCGCTGGTTTTTGTTCTCTTTTGGATCATGAAGAAGTTTAACGCGCGCACCACTCTTTATAACAGCAAAAATATGAAGGTGCTCGAAAGGATCAATCTCGGACCCGATAAGATGCTGCTGCTTGTCAGCATATGCGGAAAGTGTATGGTTTTGGGCGTTACGTCAAGTCACACGGAGAAGATATGCGATCTTGAGAAGAGCGAGGAAGAGCTTACAGCCGTTTCGGAAGATGGCAATCCTTCTTTTAAGGAGAGCTTTAAGACCGTGATGGACAACCTCAGGAAGAAAAAGTAACGGAGGATCGAACTTGTTTAAACGTTTAATAGAAACGGATAAAAAGCTTGTGCTTAAGTTTGCCGTTTCACTTCTTCTGACTATCGTGTTCGCGTTCGTGCTTGCGGGCACCACAGCTTATGCGGCAAGCACCCCCGATACCTCAAATTCCGCTTCGCAGAGCACTTCCGATACAAGTGAACCCGAGAACTCCGCCGCGGATAATTCCAATTCCGGCGGGTATCAGCCCGGTGATTATGTCGACAGCGAACCTACAAATACAGGCGATTCTCCGGGATCGTCGCTCTTGCAGCAGATAATCGGTATAGACGCGTCGCAGCCGTTGGAGATCATCATTCTCCTGACGCTTATCGCGCTGCTTCCGTCGCTGCTCATCATGATGACCTGCTTCGCGAGGATCGTCATAGTGCTGGGCTTTCTAAGAACTGCCATGCAGACGCAGAACACGCCGCCGAATATCGTGCTGACGGGTCTCGCGCTGTTCCTTACGATCTTCATTATGGCTCCGGTGTTCTCCGAGATGAACGAGATCGCCTATCAGCCTTACGTCAACGAGCAGATCACGACGCAGGAGGCGCTCGAAAGGGCTGCCGTGCCGATGAAGCGCTTTATGCTCAAGCAGACGACCAACGATGACTTGCAGTTTTTCGTCGATCTGTCGAAAACAGAAGTTCCGGAGGGCGGAATGACCGATGAATACAAGGAAAACGAGCTTTCGCTGACGGTTATAATCCCGTCGTTTATGATCAGCGAATTGAAGCGCGCGTTCCAGATGGGATTTATGATCTTCCTGCCGTTCCTGATAATAGATATCGTCGTCGGCAGTACGCTGATGTCGATGGGTATGATGATGCTGCCGCCCGCGATGATC
>CAYPWI010000239.1:0-4098 GCA_964414395.1 uncultured Ruminococcus sp. | reverse complement strand
CCTAGGGTATCACACTTCTTTATCGTTGAAACGCTTGTAAGGCTTTTCGCCATCTTTACAGCTTTATCTACCAAATCTGCGCCATACACCTTATCACATCCGCTTAATGCTGCGGCATAAAGGAAACTTCCCACGCCACAGCAAGGATCGAGAACAATGCTTTGATTGTTTATTCCCAGTTCTCTAACAATTTCTATTGCCAGATTAACATTGGTGTAAAATATGCCATTCTTCTTCTTATAATCATCGTCAAGAGAATTTTCAAAATCATTACTTCTAAACGAATAATCATCGATGGTAAGATTTGCCATACTTCACACCACCTTTCTATGAATATCTATATTTCTTCTATTATATTGTAGCATATTAACACGAAATGTGCAAGACATTTTGCGAAATTTTGTGCAAAAGCACAAATAAAACATATAGATAACTTGAATTTTGGAAAAATAACCAATGTTTTTTTACAACAGAGTTGAGAAGGAAATGGAGCGTCCACCGAACGCCCCATTAGCTTATTTGCCAATTCTCCGGCTAATCGGCTGCAAAAACGCTTGCAGCTTTTCGGCTAACCCCACCCCCTTGATAAACTCCATAACCCTATCCAACTTCCTTTGAAGGTTATCCAACTCCGACCGCAGCTTGGCTATTGCGATCCGACCATAAACCGACTGCAGCTCGCCGTTTTCTTTTCGGAGTTGGGTGTTCTGCTCCGTCAACTGTTCTTTCTCGGCAGACAGCTCCTCGTTTTTCTTTTTCAGGTTTGCAATCTCGACGGTCAGTTCACTCTCACGGCTCTCGGCAGCTATCTGCTTTTTGGCAATATCTGTAAGTATCTCGTAATCCTCGGGCGAGATCGTCACCTTGCCCCCGAAAATGGTCTTGCCTGTTTCCATCTTGTCGATGAAGTCCAGCTTGAACACCTTGTGTGCGCTCTCGTTCAAAATGGCTTGCTTTTCCTCAAGCGCTGCCTCGGTCTGGGCTTTCTTGTTCTCTTTCTCGTATATCTCACTGTCGAGCCGCTGAACTGTTGCACTCTTTTCTTGGTACTGCTCATCCAGACCGTCAATGACCGCTTCGACCTGTGTACACAGATCCTCACGGTGCTTCAAAAGCCTATCAGCGTTCTCGGCTTTCTCATCAAGACGGGCGACTTCTGCTTTCTTTTCATCGACCTGTTCCTTGACTTTAACGTACTTCTTGTAGGCTTCGACAGTTAGACTACCGCGAGATTTTTCGGGAGCGGCTATCTCAATATCGTGAGCCTTGCAAATGCCATCTAAAACAGCGCGCTCACTTTCTCTCCAACGGCTTATCGCGTCCTTGCCCGTGCCGTAGCCCATTTCTTTTAGAGCCTGCGCTATTCCGTTTTGCGTGTCAACGCCCTGCTTGTAATGCCCGACCGGGATATAGTCAATGTGAAGATGTGGTGTAGCCTCATCAAGGTGCAACACCGCGTTAAACACACGAAAATTCGGATTGCGCTCTTGAAAGCCGTTCATATACTCGGTCAGGCACTCGGAAGCAACGGCAGCGTCCGCTGTTCCAACGCCCGTGTCGTCCTTTGTGCCGATCTGAACAACGTCTTCATAGAAACTTTTGCGCTTGTCCGCGGAAGTCACCACGGTCTGGGCGGGAGCGCGTTTGAAAACGTGTTCAAAATAGCCGCACTTTATCTTCCTGTCGAAGCGCTTTTGCTTCGCGTTGTAACGCTCAATAGCCACGCCGAACAGGTCATCATAAGCGTCGGCAATCGGCTGTTCAACGAATACGACATTGTCTCCCGTTCGGGAGCTGTCTACGTTCTTCGCGGAAAATCTGCGGTTGTTGTGTGTAAGGCTGCCTTTGCCTTGACAGTGCGAGATCGTTTTAGCCATAGTCATTCTCCTTTCCGGAAGCGGATATAGTGTTCGCGCCGATCTTACTTTCGTGCCGAAAGTAACGCCATAGTACCTTTGACAGCGCTCTCCGCTTCGCTCCGATCACTATCAAAAGTACAGGCGCTCTCCGAGGGGCAAAGGGGTGTTAGCCCCCCCCCTCTGCACTCTCCCGCTCCCGCGGCTCTCCTACTCCACCACCCGTCCGAAAATCGGCACGGCTGAAAAGAAAAAAGATCGCGGGAACCGCTTTTCTTTTTCGGACTTGACTAATCGAACAAGCTGCCTTTCTCGCCAAAACTGTTGTCCTCATAGAGTTCCGCGAACGTCATACAAGGCTTGCGGGTTCTTCCGGTAAACGAGCGCGACAGGAGAAGAAGTGCAGCTCCCGCGCCCGCCGTTAATGCTGCTACTGCTATGATCAGCTGTTTCATAAGATACTCCTTTCAAATCCCGTGTCGGTCGTGACGACTGTGACGATGTTTTTAAGAGCGGAGAGGTATGTAAAACATCGTCACAACCGTCGCGCATCGTCACACACGCTTTAAAGTTAAGCTTCTGCCGTTATGCGTTCTGTCGTTCGTTTTATAGGCTATACCATAGTCGTTTAAGAGCCTTGCCGCTGTCACATTCAGCTTTAAGCTCAAGGTGTTTGGCTTTAAATTCACTCCCAACAGCTCCGACAATTCCGTTGCCGTTCCCGACCATATAGGGTTTCCTTCGGTAATAAATTTTGCGACTGCTTCAAGAATAGGGTCGGGCGGCTCTTTCCAAAGCTCCGTATCAGCAGCTTCAAAATTCCAAGCAAGAGTTTCATTGTTCCTCACAAGCGTTAACTTCTGGTCTTGCTGATCGCGCCCGGAGATTTCGAGATATGCCGTATTTGAAGTGCGCTTGTCCTTCCGCATAAGGAACGCTCCGTCTGCTGCTCCAAGCAGTCCGTTCGTTCCCGAAATCATATCAAACGTATCATCTGCTTTTTGCGTTCTGGTATGGTGAACGAGCAGCAAGCATATTCCGACAGAGTCCGATAATTTTTTCAGCTTTGTGATGATCTCATAGTCGTTGGAGTAGCTGTAAGCATCACCGTCCAGCTCACGGACTTTCTGGAGCGTATCAATTATTATCAAACGAGTGTCACGGTGTTCGTTAATGAACCCTCTCAGCTGCTCATCCAGCCCCTTTCCAAGCTGATGAGCAGATACCGAAAAGTGCAAATCGGGTGTGCAGTCCGTTCCGAACATTCGATAGAGCCGCTCTTGCAGTCGGTGATAGCTGTCCTCTAAGGCAAGATAAAGTACCGTACCCTTGCGCACGGGATATTCCCACAGGGAAATCCCCGTGCTGATATGATACGCAAGCTGAAGCATAAAAAAGCTCTTGCCGACTTTCGGTGCGCCGACAAACAAGTAGGTTCCCGGATAGAGCAGTCCGTCAATTATCGGCGGATTTTTACTGTACACATTCTCGTACAGTTCAGGCATTGAAATCGTCGGAAGATAGGATGGGTCGGTCATTCGCCGTACCATTTTTATGCGGAAGTCATTATCACTTGCCCGATCACCAAAAGTGTCGTCGATCTGGGCGACGCTATCATTATCAGTCATTGTCATCATCTCCGTTCTTCATCAACGCATCAAGTTTCGCCGACAGTTTCTCTTGCTTGTTAGGATAAAGATGTGCATACACCTGCATAGTTGTTTCAACCCGCTCATGACCTAAACGCTCGGCAATTTCAAGCGGTTTTATTCCCAGTTCATACAGAAGCGCACAATGACTGTGCCGAATATCGTGCAGACGAATATGCTTGACACCGCTTTTCTTACATCCACGATCCATTTCATGATGCAAGAAGTGCTTAGTAAATGGGAATATACGTTCATTGCTCTTGATACCGTAAAGGCTTTCGCAATACTCCTTAAGCAAATCACACAAGAAATCGGGAATTGAGATTGTTCGGTTGCTTTTGGGAGTTTTCGGCGGCGTTACAACATCTCTGTCGCCTAGCCGTTGGTATGATTTACTAACCGTCAGCGTTTTATTTACAAAATCGAGATCGGCAGGAGTAAGTGCCATAAGTTCGCCTATCCGCAAGCCTGTCCAGAACAAAGTGTTGTATGCTACATAAGACATAGGCTTATCGGCGATGCAGTCGGCAAATTTCAGAAACTCGTCTTTTGTCCAGAAGTTCATTTCGTCCGCTTTGTTCTTGCCGATCGCA
>CAYPWI010000238.1:0-4106 GCA_964414395.1 uncultured Ruminococcus sp. | reverse complement strand
CATTTAACGATTATGAAATCTTTCTCAGCTATGACCAATGTATCACCGACTGCTTGATCCGAATTATTGGCGGCGTAAGTCGTCCGTAAGTTGACAAGGGTTTGCTGTGACGGCTATGGGTTATATTTTACCGAACGAACAAAAATGAACTGCTTTTTTACAGCCTTAATTTCCCAAATGAGCATTATCAACATTATGTTTGCTTCTAATTGAAAATTAGTATAAAACGTGAATTCAGACCGTTCCTATGTCATCACTTATTTTTCACAAAAATATCATACGTTCTTCACTTCAAACTATTGTAGTAGTGTTGACAGATCGAGATCCCCGTGCTATAATAAAATTATAAACTATTGCAATAGTTTGGAAAGGAGTCGGTTTAATATGGCAATAAAGCTTTTTGACTCGGAGCTTAAGGTCATGGACGTGTTATGGAGAGAGGGTGAATGTACGGCAAAGCACATTTCCGATGTACTGAAAGAACAGATCGACTGGAATATGAACACCACCTACACGGTGATAAAGAAGTGTATAGCCAAGGGCGCTATAGAGCGCAGCGAGCCGAACTTCACCTGCCGCGCCCTTATCTCCAAAGAGGACGCGCAGGACGCGGAGACCGACGAGCTTATAGGCAAGCTGTTCGACGGCTCTGTCGACAAGCTCTTTGCCGCGCTTCTCGAAAGAAAGGGGCTTACAGCGGAGCAGCTGGAGCATCTGAGACAGATCGTCAACGACCCGAAAGCGGTGAAAAAATGAAGCTTATCCAAATGAGCGTTTCGGGAGCGATAATGATCTTAGCCATACTTATCATACGCGCTTTATTCCAGAAAAAACTCCCGAAAAGGACGTTCCTCATCCTGTGGAGCGTCGCCCTCGCTCGGCTGCTGATACCGTATTCCCTGCCGAGCGCGTTCAGCGTGTACTCGCTGCGATCGCTTCACTCGCTGTTTGCGCGGAACGATACGGCGGAAGAAGCGCCGAATATCCCCGTGCCGCCCATCTCCGATCTGCCGCCCCACATCGCGGCGGATATCTCCGCGCCCTCGGCTTCCATATCGCTTGAGGAGATATTGACGATCGTCTGGGCTGTGGGCGTATTGGCGATCGCCGCGTTCTTTGCGGTATCTTATGTCAGGAGCGTAAGGCGTTTCCGCGAGTCGCTGCCCGTTGAGAACGAATTCATCGCACAGTGGCTCAAGAAGCACCCTCTTTGCCGTGATATAAGCGTCCGCACTTCCGACCGCATATCCTCGCCGCTCACCTACGGCGTATTCCGTCCGGTGATACTCCTGCCGAAAACGTTTGTCAACAGCGAAGAGGCAGATCTCGATTACGTACTCTTCCACGAATATGTACACATAAAGCGCTTTGACGCGGTTTTAAAGCTGCTGCTCACCGCCGCTTTATGCGTTCACTGGTTTGACCCCATGGTGTGGATAATGTACATCATCGCCAACCGTGATATTGAGATATCCTGCGACGAAGCCGTTCTCCGTCATTTCGGGGAAGAAAATAAACAGGACTATGCCATGGCGCTTATACGCATGGAAGAGAAAAAGAGCGGCATTACACCGCTCCCTACGCATTTCAGCAAAAGACCTATCGAAGAAAGGATAGTGAACATTATGAAATTCAAGAAAGCCACAACGATATCAATAGCCGCGGCGGTCTTCCTGACCCTCGGCACGACAGCAGCCTTCGCGACCAACGCGCAGCAGGATAAAGAGCCGTCGGAAAACACTTCCAACGGGCAGATCACTTCGGAGATAGCTCCGGGCTTTGAAGAGACCATAGAGAGTATGCGAGACCATACCCCCGAAGAGATCGAGGAGATGTACGAGAGCTGCAAGAACGAGATGAGCACCGCCGATGATACGTTAAGCGAGCCGAACAATTCCGAGATCGCTTCAAGCATACCCGACACATCTTCCTTGCCGGAAACGTCGGACGAATTCGCGAATGACCCGCGCATACCGGAGGGGCAGCCCTATCAGGTGGAGTATCACAACGGCAGAAAATTCGTTTATGTCGGCTGGGAAGAAGGAGACCCCGACCGCAAGCGCGGCAACTACGGCTCGATATATACAGACGCTGTTTTCGTTTATCGCGCGAACCCCGACCCCGCTCCCGCGCCCACCGAAAGCCGCGAATATTCCAACTGCATTGACACGGGCGAAGTTCTGATATATTGGTAAAATCGAATTTTGGGGCTGCCAGCAACAGCCCCTTTTCTATTTTATGTAATTTTCAAAAAAATTCACAAAAACACTTGCATTTTGTGGGGATTTATTGTATAATAATTATAAGGTTTTGCCGGATAGGGCTGAAACGCGTATCTGCAAAGCATATTTACTAAATATTGGAAACCGGAGGTAAATTTTCGATGAAAACATTCACGGCAAAAGACATCAGAAACGTTGTACTGGCGGGTCACGGCGGCAGCGGAAAGACCGCTCTCGCGGAAGCCATGCTGTTCAAGTGCGGGCTTACCGACAGAATGGGCAACACCGCCGAGGGAAACACCGTCTGCGACTTTGACGCGGAGGAGATAAAGCGCAAAATTTCGATCAACGCGTCCATAGCGAATATGGTATGGAAGGACAAGAAGATCAACGTCATCGACGCCCCCGGTCAGTTCGATTTTGTCGGCGGAATGTATGAGGGCGTGCGCGCCGCCGAAAGCGTCATTATCACGGTAAACGGCAAGGACGGCGTATGTCCCGGAACTATCAAGGCTTATCAGCTGGCGGTAAAGCAGGACAAGGCGCGTATGCTCGCCGTTACCTGCATGGAAGTGGAGAACAGCGACTTCTACCGCGTATTCACCCAGATGAAGACCGTATTCGGCGCGTCTGTCTGCCCGATAGTCGTTCCTTATGATAAGAACGGTCCCGTCGAGGCTTACATAAACCTTCTCACCATGAAGGCGTACAAGTACGACAAGAAGGGCGTTCCCACCGAAGTGGAGATGCCCGCGTCCGAAAACCGCATAGCGGGTCTTCGCGCGGCAATGGCGGAAGCCGTCGCCGAGACCAACGAAGAGTTTATGGATAAGTTCTTCAATGAGGAAGAATTCACGCACGAAGAACTCGTAAAGGGTATCCACGACGGCGTAGCCAAGGGAACTATCACCCCCGTTGTCTGCTGCGCGAACGACACCCTCTCGGGCGTTGATATGCTGCTCGACGCTGTAGCAAACGTTCTTCCCTCTCCGAATGAGAGAAAGCTTGAGGTCGTTGACGGCGAAGCGCTCGAATATGACGAGAACAAGCCGTTCAAGGGCGTTATCTTCAAGACCGTAGCCGACCCGTTCGTAGGAAAGATCAGCTACATCAAGGTGGTTCAGGGCAAGCTCACCCCGAAGACCGTTCCCGTTGACGTAAACGGCAATGAAATGCGCTTCGGCAAGCTTGTCACCGTCTGCGGCAAGACTCAGACCGAAGCATCGGAGGTTCTCGCGGGCGATATCTGCGCCGTCACCAAGCTTGAAGCCAACACGGGCGACACGCTCTGCGATCCCGCGGATATCAAGGAACTCCCGAAGATCGAGTTCCCGAACGCGTGCTATTACCGCGCGGTAACATTGGCTGGCGGCGGCGACGAGGGCAAGCTCTCAACCGCGATAAAGCGCCTGCTCGAAGAGGACAAGACGCTGGACTACCGCCACAATCACGAGACGCACGAGCGTTCTATCGGGGGCTTAGGCGATCAGCATCTTGACGTGGTGGCGGCGAAGCTCAAGAGCAAGTTCGGCATATCGATCACGCTCTCCGAGCCGAAGGTGGCGTACCGCGAAGCTATCCGCAAGAAGGTGACGATCGAGAGCAAGTATAAAAAACAGTCGGGCGGTCACGGTCAGTACGGTCACGTTAAGATCGAGTTCGAGCCGTCGCAGGAAGACGATCTGATCTTCGAGGAGAAGATCTTCGGCGGTTCCGTTCCGAAGAACTTCTTCCCCGCTATTGAAAAGGGTCTGCACGAGGCTGCGGAAAAAGGCTCGATAGGCGGCTACCCCGTCGTGCGCGTCAAGGCGACGCTCCTTGACGGAAGCTATCACCCGGTGGATTCCTCGGAAATGGCGTTCAAGACCGCCGCTTCCATGGCGT
>CAYPWI010000237.1:0-4111 GCA_964414395.1 uncultured Ruminococcus sp. | reverse complement strand
ATCTCAAACGGCTTTATCCTGATGTTCAAGCATAGGCTGGCGTTTGCGTGTCCCGAATACGACGCGCAGAAGGTGCTCCGCGATATGGATGTTGAGCTTCCCGAGAACGCTTTTAGGATCTCCAACGACTTTGAAGAGCTTACGGCTATGCCGTATCTGATGTAAAAATGGTGGTTTGTTATGTCACTAATTGATGATCTCGGCAAACTCGGTGTGAATGTCGAGGATGGTCTTGAACGGTTTATGAACAACTCGCCTCTTTATGAGCGTATGCTGAAAAAGCTTCCCGCGGTGCTGGAGACTTCATGCGTTATGCCGTGCTTTGAAGCGGGGGATCTTGAGAAGGCGTATTCCAACGCTCATACTATAAAAGGAGTAGTCGGCAATTTGTCTATCGATCCTCTGTACAAGGGCTACAGTGGCATATCGTCGCTGCTGCGCGAAGGAAAAAACGACGAGGCGAAGGCATTGCTCGAAAAGACGCTGGAGCTGGAACAGCCTATCGTCGAGTGTATAAAAAAATATTCCGACTAAACTTCGGAGGTCTGACTTGAAAAAAACAATACTTGTCGTTGACGATCAGGAGATCAACCGTATCCTGCTGGCTGAGGTCTTTAAGAGCGAATTCGAGGTCGTCGAGGCGGAAAACGGCGAACAGGCTTTGAATGTCCTCAATGAAAGGACGGACATAATCGCTGTTATGCTTGATCTTATGATGCCTGTCCTTGACGGGATAAGCGTCCTCAAGGAGCTAAATCGAACGGGGAAGATCTATAATCTGCCTGTGTTTATAATCACCTCCGCCGATGATAACGAGATGCTGGAAAACGCTTATGCGCTCGGCGCGGTGGATATCATTTCAAAGCCGTTCAGAATGGTCTTCGTAAAATCGAGGATCGAGAACATCATCGAGCTGTATCAGCATCGTAATCGGCTGACGGAAATGGTCCAAGAGGGTGTTGAGAAGATACACCGCATCAACATAAAAATGGCAGAGACGCTGGCGGCGATCATCGAGTTCCGCGACTGCGAGTCGGGTGAACACGTAAAGCGCATACGCGGCTTGACCGCGCGTCTTATGACGGCTCTCAGCGATACATATCCCGAGTACCATCTCGACAAGGGCTCAATAGACAAGATAAGCATAGCGTCTATCCTGCATGACGTAGGAAAGATAGCCATACCCGACCACATACTCAAAAAGCCGGGAAAGCTCACGGAAGAGGAATTTGAGATCATGAAGATCCACACCGTCCGCGGCTGTGATATTTTAGCCGAGATGCCCGAGGACGTAATGGATCACGAGGTGTATCGCTACAGCTATGAGATCTGCCGTCATCACCACGAGCGCTGGGACGGGAAAGGGTATCCCGATCAGCTTGCGGGAGATGAGATACCCATCTGGTCTCAGGCGGTCGGTGTGGCTGACGTGTTCGACGCGCTTACAAGTCCGCGCGTCTACAAGGAAGCGTATGATTATCGCACTGCTGTCAGAATGATAAACGACGGCGAGTGCGGGCTGTTCAATCCGAAGGTGCTCGAGGTGTTCAATAAGATTGCGGGCGATATGATAGCCGAGCGCGAACGGTATGAAAACGCGTTATGGACTTAAATTCGATATTGGAGTTATTTGCCTCACTTTGCGTTATGCAAAGTGAGGTTTTTCTTTTAAGAGGATATTCTCACAAAACTGTAACCAAATTGTAATATATTTTTTATTGATTTTTGTTTTTCCATATGCTATAATAAAAGCGTAGGCAAATGTGAAAGGTCGATATTTGCCTTTTTATACTAATTCCTGATTGAAAACAGACAAAGATTTGCGAAAATCAGACCGCAAAGATTGTCTATTTTCAGTCAGACATTAGTATTATAATAAATTTAGGGGCGATCAACATAAATATTCTCAAAAAAACAGCCGCCTTTTTTACGGCGGTTTTTATCTGTATAAGCTTTTGTGCCTGCGAGACCAGAGATATGAATAAGATCTTTAAGTGTAATATCTCGGAAGAGCCCGTGACGCTCGATCCGCAGCAGGCAGACGATCCCATATCGAATATGGTCATTAAAAATGTGTATCTGGGGCTTATGAAGACCGACGCGGACGGCGAGCTTGTAAACGGCGCGGCTTCGGAATATACCGTATCGGAGGACGGGCTGGTCTATAATTTCAAGTTGCGCGAGGACATATATTGGACGAGCGTGAATAAATTTGAGAGCCAATGCAAGGCAGAGGATTTCGTGTACGGCTTTAAACGGCTGTTCCGTTCCGAGACCGAGGCGGCGCGCGCTCCCGAATATTTTTGTATAAAGAACTCGGAGCGCTTCCACGAAAATCAGTCCTCGTATCTGGGAGTCACCGCAAAGGGCGATCACGAGCTGGAGATAATTCTCGATCATCCGAACCCGCGTTTTCTCGCCCTGCTTGCCGAGCCGCCCGCTATGCCATGCTGTGAGGAATTCTTCATTGACGCTCAGGGAAAATACGGGCTGTCTGCCGGGTGTACGCCTTCAAACGGCGCGTTTTACGTCAGAAGCTGGTCTGCGGATAACGGTTTGGCTTTGACAAGAAATAGTCTCAATGCCGAGGCGCTTGGGGTGTGTCCGTCGGGACTCAATTTCTATATAAAGGATGAAAATGTTCACGTCAAGGAATTCAACGCGGGAAATACGCAATGTATCGCCGTTTCCAATGATGATAAGGATCACATAAGCGGCAAGTTCAATTGTGTGGAGTTCAGCAGCATAAGCGTGGGACTGATGTTCAACAGTGAGTTTTCGCTTTTCCAAAACGAGAAATTCAGAAAGGCTATGACATTGCTTGCCGACAGCGAGACGATCGGCGCGGCGATCCCCGAATTTAAAACGGCAAGCGGGGTAGTGCCGGGTCAGGTGTCTGTCGATGGGAAAAATTACCGTGAAACGGTCGGCGAGTGTACGCTCCCCGAATATGATCCGCAGCAGGCGGGGGAGCTGTTCAGAGAAGCCAGATCCGAGCTTGATATGGATCTGTTTACGAGCGCGCGCGTCATTGTCCACAGTGCAGCCGCGAGAACGGCAGCGTCGTATATACTCCAGGAGTGGCAGCGTGAATTCGGGTTTTACTGCACGGTAGAAACGCTTAACGAGGCGGATTTTGAGTCGCGCTTGAAGAAGGGAAATTACGAGATAGCGGTCGTGGAGCTTTCGGGAAAGTACAACAGTCCCGCCGCCTATCTCGAACAGTTCCTGACCGACAGCATCTATAATTACGGGCGCTTTTCGGATGAATATTTTGAGAGCTTGTACGAACAGGCGACCGAGTCGGCGGACGCTCTCGAAAGTGAGAAGAAGTTCAAGGCTGCCGAACAGTACCTGATAGATAAGTCGGCGTTTTTGCCGCTTTTCAGTAAGAACGAGTACTTTTTCACACCGCTTAAAAGCTCGGATATCGTATATGACCCATTCTCTAAGACGATAGATTTCTCTAAAGCGAAGATGAAATAATGACCATATGGAGGCTGTTATGGTAAAAGAGCTTGTTCACGATCCGATCTTTCTTGCGAGAGCGTCCGAGCCCGCCGATAGCGGTGACTTGCAGACCGCGCGGGACTTGCTGGATACGATATCGGTGCACAAGGACTCTTGTGTGGGAATGGCGGCAAATATGATCGGAGTTTTGAAGCGTATCATCGTATTCGACAGCGGCAAAGGATATGAAGTGATGTTCAATCCCGAGATCATCAAGTGTTCCGAGCCGTATCAAGCGGAGGAGGGCTGCCTCTCGCTGCTTGGAGATCCGCGCCCCGCAAAGCGCTTCAAAACGATAAAGGTGAGCTTCCAAAACGCCGAGATGAAGCCGCGTATCAAGACATTCAGCGGCTTTACGGCGCAGATCATTCAGCATGAAATAGACCACTGCAACGGAATTCTGATATAAAAATTACCGCACAAAGCAATTTTTGCTTTGTGCGGTGTTTGTTAGATTTGATATATCAGCTGCCGTCGCCCGTAGACTCTCTGAGAATAAGGCTGTGCGGGAGCATATATGTATTTCTGTCCGGGACTTCCGCCTTCATATTCGCGATAAGCTTTTCTATGACGGTCTTTCCTTGCAGATAGCACGGCTGCT
>CAYPWI010000236.1:0-4117 GCA_964414395.1 uncultured Ruminococcus sp. | reverse complement strand
ATAAGATCGGCGACCTCATCGAGCCTGTCACAGCCGAACTCGAGCGTGTCGGGTGCAACAGGCGGTTTATGCTCATATTCACACTTAGCGGCGGTTATATCCTTTGGAATATCCACGAGAACGGGTCCCTTGCGTCCTGTTCCGGCAATTCTGAACGCCAGTCTGATCGTGTCGGCAAGTTCTTCCACATTCTTTACGATAAAATTATGCTTGGTTATCGGAATGGTAACGCCTGTAATGTCAACCTCCTGAAAGGAATCAAGCCCCAATAGATTGCAGGAAACGTTTCCCGTGATGGCGACCAGCGGGATAGAGTCCATATAAGCGGTGGCGAGACCCGTGGTGAGGTTGGTAGCTCCGGGACCCGATGTTGCGATGACAACGCCCGTCTTTCCGGTAGCGCGCGCGAAACCGTCCGCCGCGTGGCACGCCCCCTGCTCATGAGAGGTGATTATGTGGCGAATTTTATCGCTGTACTTATACAGGCTGTCGTAAATATTCAGCACAGCACCGCCCGGATAGCCGAAAACGGTGTCCGCGCCTTGTTCCAGAAGACATTCGATAATAATGTCAGAACCCGATAATATCATTTCATAGATCCTTTCTTTGTCGGATTTTCACTTCCCCGACCGATCAAATGCCGCATTATATATGTAACTGTTTCATTTGTCTGTCATGGTTCGGGGGTGAAACACATCTATCTTATATTTTAACACATATCCGCTATGTTGTCAACGATATAATAACGGAAAAATCGGCATAAAATCCACAAAAAAGCTTATTTCGGCAATTTGACAAATTTTGTTAAGAAATTTTGTATATTATTTCACTAAAAATATTCAAGCGGTTTTCCGTCATAATATAAGCAGGAGCTGATAAAATATGAACTTTTTAAAAGGCGGCGTAATAGGGCTGCTCAACGGATTTTTCGGGTCGGGCGGGGGAGTCGCTGCTGTGCCCGTTCTCGAAAAGGAGTGTTCGCCGAACGAGGCGCACGCGACTTCCGTGGCGCTGATCTTTATTCTGAGCTTGGTGACGGCGCTTATGTACGGTTTTTCGGGCGGGCTTGACTTCAAGACCGCGTGGGACTATATCCCGTGGGGTGTAGCGGGTGCGGTCTCGGGAGCGTTCTTCCTCAAAAAATAAAAGCCGACCGGCTCAAAAGGCTGTTCGGCGCTGTAGTCACCGCCGCGGCGGTGAGAATGTTGTTTTCATGAACGGAGATGAGGGTCAATGAATATAATAGTCGGCTTTCTGACAGGCGTGCTCGCGTCTATGGGGCTTGGCGGCGGATTTATTCTCGTCGTGTGGCTTACACTCTTCGCGGACGTGGGACAAAAGGCGGCGCAGGGGATAAATCTGCTGTTTTTCCTGCCGATAGCGTTTATCTCACTTATCATTCACTTAAAGAACGGTTTGGTGAATAAAGAGCTTGTGAAAAAATACGCGCTCTGTGGCGTACTCGGCGCGGGCGTTGGAACATTTGCCGCCGCGCATATCGGGAACGATTTTTTGAGAATACTTTTCGCGCTGTTTCTGCTGGCGTTTGGCATTAGGGAAATGTTCTTCAAACGCCCCGCGAAGGAAGCGGAGACTTAGGGCAGCTTTATCTTTTCCGAAAACGCTCTCAGCCCGCGCTGATTTTTGATAATAACGGTCTTTTGCGGATATTCCTCCGCGACACGCTTGAATTTCTCACGCCTCTTCGCTGTCCTGCCGTCGATCAGCACCCACCGCGCGAACTCAAGATCGAGCTTCTCGCAGCAGCCGTCCGCCATATCGGGGCGGGGTCTTCCTTTGAATTTGCGGTATCGTGAAACTACGCGCTTAAAGCAGACAAATCTGTTAAACAGAAGCATAACGATAATGTCCGACTCTTCCAAGCGGCGTTGAAAATGCAGCCCCGAGTAAGTTCCGTCTATCACCCATGAGGAGTTTTCGTCAAGAAAATCCCCGACGATTTTCAATTTTTCCTCTTTCCCGCGTTCTTGCCAATTTTCCGTAAATTGTACTGTATCAAGGTGAAGCACGGGAATATCGTAAAAATCCCCGAGGCACTTTGCGAGTGTGGATTTTCCCGCGCCCGAGAAGCCGAGTATGGATACTTTCATGAAAAATTCCTTTCTTCGTCAATAAGCCTTCCTCTTGACAAGCCGTTATTTGTTTGATATAATTAAGGTATGCTGAATGATCTTCAAATTTTGGAGGGCGCTATGAATTATAAACAAAGCAAATTCTTTTCGGAGTTTCAATGTATAGGCAGTTCTTGTATAAACAACTGCTGTCACCATTTTGTCATATCCTGGAGCGCGGAGGGTGTGGAAAGGTTAAGATCTGCCGAGAATTGTTCCGATGAGCTCAGGGAACTTGCGCGGAATTCGTTCGTTCCCGCCGATGACGGTAAATTCAATATCAAGCTCAGAGATGACGGAAAATGTCCCTTCCAGCTTGAGAACGGACTTTGCATAATCCAGAAGGAGCTTGAGGAGGAGTATCTTTCCGGAGCTTGCAGACTGTTTCCGAGATGCTATTTTACCGCGGGAAATACGGTGTATTGCAGCGGAGTGCTTTCCTGCCACGCGATCTTCCGCAAATTGCTCGAAGAGGATAACGCCGCCGCGCTTCTGACAGCTTCGGAAAAGCCCGATATCCGCGGACAGCTCCGCGCGCCCGCGAACAAGTCTCGGTATGCCCCGTATCACCCGGAGCTCAACTATCACAAGGAGCTTTTCGAGTTCTTCTATGAGATCATATCGGACAGGCGATTCAGCGCGGAGGTGAATATCGTCCGCGGCGCGCTTGCGGCGGAAAAGCTTACGGAGTGCAGAGGGAATAAGATAGTCAGGACTATAAACGAGCTGCGTGAGGCGCTCTGCGACCCCGACGTGATACAGGTCGTTGAAAGCGTGGAGCCCGAGTATGAGCAGAAGCTGCGTATGTTGACCGACTACACGGAGATCACCTTCGATTCGATGCTTGCCGATCTTTTCAGAGACGGATCCGGGCAGGCGGATCCGTCAAGATTTGCATATGCTTCCGAGAAGGTGAATGCTCTGCTCAAGCCGTTCCGGTTTAGAAACATCGCGCTCGGTCTTCTTTTTGAGATGGAGGTGCCTTTCAGATTTCGCAGCAAAACGATCTATGAGAATTACGCCGAATATGCTGTGGTCTGCGCGGTAGTTAAGATGTGCGTTATGGCGGCGGCGCTCGATGAAGAGCTTCCGATAGAGATGAGCGACGGCAGACAGTTCGATTATCAAGGTATCGACCGTATAACTGCGATTTGTTCATTCGTCTTGCGGAAGATCAACCAGGGCGTCGGAACGATCAAGGAGCTTTCGGAGCGCTTCAAAACAAGCTCACTTACTCCCCGCGACATCGGTATGCTGATAAAATAAGTACATAACACGGCGGCTCTCCTGTTTTACGGGACAAGCCGCCTTATATTTCCGTTTAGCGGATATCCTTCATCAGAATGATCTCGAGCGGTTCATGGGGAAGGATAAGAGAGCCGCAGTCCTTGTATCCTCGCTTTCGGTAGAAGAACTGCGCTTGCTCGTTCGACAGGGTAGAGGTCAGCACAAGATCGTACCCCGCGTTTCGCATCCCGCTCTCCCAGAGATCGCACAGCGCCGTTCCGATCCCCAAGCCGCGGAATTCTTCCCGTACATACAGCATATTCATAAACGGGGTGTTGTCCCAGAACATCCCATAGCGCAGCCAGCCCGTTATTTTCTCTCCGCTTTTGGAGAAGATAACGCGGCGGCTTTCTACAGAGCGTTTCAGTTCTTCGCAGGAAATGTGCTTGTCAAGCACAGAAAGCGCCTCCAGGTCGGAGATGTCGGCATAGTCTATCATCGTTTATCGCGCTCCTTGATATCGAATAGCTATATGATATCACATTTTTAACCGAATGTCAAGCCGCGCCGTCAGTGTTTCGCTTAAAAAGGGAAAACAAAAATCCCGCCTAAAAAGACGGGATCTTTGTTTGAGAAAGGATCTATTACTTAAGCTCGATCTTAGCGCCTGCTTCCTCGAGCTTCTTCTTGAGCTCTTCAGCCTCAGCCTTGGCAACGCCTTCCTTGATAGCCTTAGGAGCAGCCTCAACGAGCTCCTT
>CAYPWI010000235.1:0-4119 GCA_964414395.1 uncultured Ruminococcus sp. | reverse complement strand
TGTGATAGGCACTGCTCTTTTATTATTTTATCACAAAATTCCTGATTTGTCTATAAATAATTGGACTTTTTTTTAAAAATGATGTATAATAGATATCGTAATATAATGGAGCATTATGTACAGCTTCACCAAAAAACCGTCCACTTAGCCGCTCAATGCTTGTCTTTCGGCAATTTTCAAGCATTTCGGGCTTTGCGGACAGAAAAAAATGTTTGCGGAAGGAATTTTGTTCCTTTGCGCAGAACAGGAGGAACAAATTATGAGAGCAGTAGTTGCCGTTATCGGTAAAGACACAGTGGGTATTCTCGCGAAGGTGAGCGGAATGTGCGCGGAGTATAAGGCAAACGTTATGGACGTTACGCAGACCATTATGCAGGATCTGTTCGCCATGACCATGCTTATCGACATCACGAAGCTTACCATCGACTACATCGAATTCGCGGAGAAGCTCAAGAACGCGGGCAGCGAAATGAATTTGCAGATCCACGTCATGCACGAGGACATCTTCAATTCCATGCACAAGATCTGACGGGAGGACGCGTTTTTATGTTAAACACAGGTGATATTCTTGAAACTATCAAGATGATACAGGAGGAAAACCTCGATATCCGCACCATAACCATGGGTATCTCGCTTATCGACTGTATCGACAGCGACATAGACCGCGCGTGCGAGAAGATCTACGAGAAGATGATGCGCCGCGCGGAAAATCTCGTCAAGGTCGGCGAGGACATCGAAAAGGAATACGGCATACCTATTATAAACAAGCGAATTTCCGTAACGCCTATCGCTATCGTGTCGGCGGCTTGCAAGCAGTCCCCGGTGAAGTTCGCGAAGACGCTCCAGCGCGTCGCCGAGGGCACGGGCGTAAACTATGTCGGCGGCTATTCGGCGCTGGTACACAAGGGATTTTCGGCGGGCGATAAGGAGCTTATCGAGTCCATTCCCGAGGCGCTGGCAGAAACTACCAATGTCTGCTCTTCCGTCAATGTCGGTTCTACCAAGGCGGGAATAAATATGGACGCTGTGGCGATGATGGGCAAGATCATACGCCAGGCTTCCGAGAAGACAAAGAACGACCACTGCTTTGGCGCGGCGAAGATCGTCGTGTTCTGCAACGCACCCGAGGATAACCCCTTTATGGCGGGCGCGTTCCACGGGGTGGGCGAGTACGATACCGAGATAAACGTTGGCGTATCGGGTCCCGGCGTGGTACGCGCGGCGCTCTCCAAGCACCCCAACGCCAACATCAGCGAGGTAGCGGACGTTATAAAGAAGACGGCGTTCAAGATCACCCGCATGGGGCAGCTGGTCGGCACGGAGGCTTCCAAGCGGCTGGGCGTGCCGTTCGGCATCGTCGATCTGTCGCTTGCTCCCACGCCCGCTGTCGGCGACTCGGTGGCTCATATTCTCGAGGAAATAGGTCTCGAGAGCTGCGGCGCTCACGGCACTACCGCCTGTCTTGCGCTCCTCAACGACGCGGTGAAGAAGGGCGGCGTAATGGCTTCGTCGCACGTGGGCGGGCTTTCGGGCGCGTTTATCCCCGTCTCCGAGGACGCGGGCATGATCGACGCGGCGAACCGCGGCGCGCTCTCCCTCGAGAAGCTGGAAGCGATGACGGCGGTCTGCTCCGTCGGGCTTGATATGATCGTCATTCCGGGCGATACCTCCGCGGACACGATCTCCGCGATAATCGCGGACGAGGCGGCTATCGGCATGGTGAACTCCAAGACCACCGCCGTGCGCGTTATCCCCGCGATCGGCATGAAGGAGGGCGAGACGCTGGAGTTCGGCGGACTGTTCGGAAGCGGTCCCGTCATGAAGGTCAGCGGGTTCTCGGCTTCCAAGTTCATTTCCAGAGGCGGAAGGATCCCCGCGCCTTTGCAGAGCCTCAAAAACTGATGAAAAGCAGTTGACAGATCCCGAAAACGGTGATATAATATAATCAGAGAAGTGATAATTTGATCCAAGGCATTGACAGTCCTATCGAGAAAAGAAACTCCGGCATGGGCAGACCAAACGGCATCCTGACATTCGGCACTTCGCTCAATGTACGTCAGCGGAAGCTTCTGGAAGCTCTTCCGGAATTTGACAGCAGAGTCATCGTTCCAAGGAATTCGGTGAATATGAAAGACCTCTCGGCGCTCACCGCAATGACAGGCGACGAGTTCGCGATGTTCACCGGTGGCGGCAGACGGCTCGTGATCCGCGGAAATTATTATATGGTGAATGTAAGTCCCGAAGAAGCAGCCGATCTCGCCGCCAAAGGCTATAAGTGGAGCGGACATACGCACCCGGGATATGATCGATGGTGTTTAACACCCTCGCAAGGCGACAAAGATATTTTGAAGGCTTTCGATCAGGAATTAAGCGTGGTCTACAATTCCATGGGGCAATATCGAACATTTGAAAAGGAGTGATCTTTATGCGTATACCCGATCATTTTGTTGAATGGTCTGACGAGATCAAAGCGTATTGCGAAAGCAACGGTTTAAGCTTTGAAAAAGCACGAAAAATGTCAAGAGGCTTTGACAGAACATCGGTTTTATTGGGCTATTACGACCCCAACAAAAAATCAAACGGCTTGCTTGACGACACACCTATGCCCGCAGTCTTGCTCATCTCAAAAGAGCCCGACGGCTCCTTAAAATTCGAGCAGACGGAGCACACCAAGAAATATCTGACGTGAGCATATAAATGTGCGCTGTATGTGCCGCATAGATGCACACGAGCTCGGCGAGGTAAACAATCAAGTATATTGAATGGCCTACAGAAGTTTGGGAAGATTTTCTCGATTGGCAGAACAATGATGAGGAAGCTACAAAGCAGATATTTCTACTGATCGACGATATCCGGGAGCATCCGTTTTCCGGAATAGGAGACCCGGAACCAATAAAATACGATCGGCAAGACTGTTTTTGCCGCAAGATCAACGAGAATTACAAACTCATTTACAGAATGGAAAACGATACTTTCAAAATCGCTTCCTGCCGATGCTGCTACGACAAGTGACCTTTTCCGCTAAAAAACCCACCCCCGTGTTTCACTCGACAACACGGGGGTGTTTTTGTTTATAAAATTTTCCCTAAGAAACAGCGTCGCCGGTTCTTTTTGAAGAACCGGCTGGTTTTATATCATATCTGCTTATCATACCGTCAAGCTCTTGCCTCAGTGAGACCGGGAGCGTTCTCCAGAGCTCCAGGTGAATAAGGTCGTCGGCGGTAAATCTTATCGTTCCGGTGATGGTCTCGGATTCTCTGCCTATAAGGTAATCTACCGAAACATTGAAAATATCTGCTATTTTAATAAGTGTCTGAATGTCGGGTTCTACCGAAAGGTTCTCATATTTATATATAGCCTGCTGAGTGATGCCCAGCAGATCGGCAAGCGCCTTTTGTGAATAGCCGTGCTCCGTGCGCAGCTTCTTTAGATTTGCAACCATATAGGCACCCCCTTTAACACCATTTGGTTGTGGAGTAATTCACCGCCCCGCCGAATTTGTGAAACGCCGCGGCGGATATTCCGCAAAGAATATTCTTCAAGCATAGCCTAAAGTATTCTTGTTTTATTATACCATATATAAGGTAAAAAATACAATGGTAAAAAAAATTTATTAAAACCCAAAAGTTGTTATTGACAAAACCGATTGGTTGTGATATAATAGTACTTGGATAAAATATCCCCATATTTTATCCTCATATTATGCCGGATGCTTCCGGCAAATAAAATTTTCAGGAGGTTTTTTTCAATGAACAAGAAGAAAAGAGCGTTAGCTCTGGGTATGGCGGCAACGCAGCTGGCAGCGATGTCGTCTATAGTTGCACCGCTGACATCGGTTACAGCGTTTGCAACTCCCGCAGTTGCTTCGCAAGTATCACCCCAAAATATTACGATAACCAAAGACGGCTCCACTGCAATAACTTTTGAGACCGATGAATTTAATGCCGCTGATACAGTAGTAGCAACTTTTGATCTTCCCTCTTTAACCGGTAACAAAAAATACTCTAGCGTTCAAGTAGACGGCACCGACGTTTCGCCCGACAGCAATGGTAAATATACGTATACTATTACCCTTGCCGCTGGTGATATTGATTCAAGTAAACATATCACTGAGGCTAA
>CAYPWI010000234.1:0-4144 GCA_964414395.1 uncultured Ruminococcus sp. | reverse complement strand
ACCTTTTCATAACCTAATTGGTGCCTTTCGCAGAAAGGCGGATTATAATTATGGAGAAATTACCGATACATCTTGAAAAGATCATTAAAGTCACCGAGTATGACGAAAACGGCTCAATAAGCGGGAAGATCGTCTGCGAGTGTGGGTGCGATAAATTCGGGATAAAGTATTTCGGCGAAGATCTGGACGAAGAGCCTCGCGGTATCGGCTTTAAAGGGGTCGGCAACAAATGCGGGCAGATCGTAAAAGCTGTCTGCCGGGATTGTAAGAAGGATCATCTGCTGTTCGATTACGCCAAGCACGGGTGGGATGGACTTATCGGCGGCGAAGGGATATCAGTTCCCGATGAAGAGCTTTCCGATCTTTCGATCGAAAATGAAAGCGATTTTGAAGTCAATATGTTGATCGGGTTTGACGATGAGATACAGTTCACCGGAGATGTCGTCGATGATCCGCCCGAGGGCATGAGTTTTACTCCAGACGACCGCATAAATGTATGGACTAAGGTCGTTATAAACCTGAAAGGCGCGAAAAGCGGCAAAGAATTTGAAGGATTTGTTTACAGTGATCTTGTGTAAAGCAGGAGATCAATCATTTGTAATGATCGGAGAGGTTTAAAAATGCAGATAGATTATGATGTAAGAGCCAAGGTAATGGTCGAGGCTCTGCCTTATATCCAAAAGTTCAACAACAAGGTTATCGTCATTAAATACGGCGGCAACGCCATGACGAACGAAACGCTGAAACACGCCGTAATGGAAGACGTGGTGCTGCTGTCGCTGGTCGGGATCAAGGTCGTGTTAGTCCACGGCGGCGGACCCGAAATAAACGATATGCTAAAGCGCGTCGGCAAGGAGAGCAAGTTCATAAACGGCTTGCGCTACACCGATGAGGAGACCGTAGACATCGTGCAAATGGTTCTTGCGGGCAAGGTCAATAAAGATCTTGTTTCCATGCTGGAAAGCCACGGCGGCGAGGCTATAGGATTGTGCGGATTGGACGGCAAGATGATCGAGGCTGAGACATTGAACCCCGAACTCGGGCTTGTCGGAGAGATCACGGCGGTAAACCCATTGATAATCCAAAACGCGTTGGATAACGGCTATATTCCCGTTATTTCCACTATAGGACGCGGCAAGGACGGCACGGTGTACAACATCAACGCCGATACCGCCGCCGCGAGAATAGCCGCCGAGATGAACGCTTCGAGCCTTATCCTGCTGACCGATATCAAGGGGCTTCTCGAGGACAAGGACGACGAGAATACCCTGCTCCGCACGGTCGGCGTAAGCGAGGTCCCGCTGCTCAAAAAACGCGGCGTTATCACGGGCGGTATGATACCGAAGATTGACTGCTGCGTGGAAGCAGTCCGCCGCGGCGTTCACAAAGCGCACATAATCGACGGACGCATCGCGCACTCCATTCTTATCGAACTGCTGACCGACCTCGGAGTTGGAACTATGATCATTTCATGAGGTGAATAAAATGGGAACTATTGATGAATTCAACAAATATGTAATGCGGTCTTACGGCAGATATGACCTTGTAATGGAAAAGGGCGAAAACAGAACCGCTACCGATGAGAACGGCAAGCAATACATCGATTTCGGCGCGGGTATCGGCACGAACTCGCTGGGTTACTGCAACGAGGATTGGGTGAACGCCGTCTGCGAACAGGCGCATAAGATACAGCACACCTCGAATTATTATTACACAAAGGTACAGGCGGATTTTGCGAAAGCGCTCTGCGAGACCGCGGGATATAAGGATATGTTCTTTGGGAATTCGGGCGCGGAAGCCAACGAGTGCGCGATAAAGATAGCGAGAAAGTACAGCTTCGACAAGTACGGTAAGGAAGCGAAGCGCTGGAATATCATAACGCTCGTCAACTCCTTCCACGGAAGAACGATCTGCACACTTTCCGCGACGGGTCAGGACGTGTTCCATAACTACTTCTTCCCGTTCGTTGAGGGATTTATCAACGTGGAAGCTAACAATATCGAGGATCTTCGCGCTAAATTGGATGATTCCGTCTGCGCGGTGATGTTCGAGTACATACAGGGCGAGGGCGGCGTTTGCCCTCTGGAACAGGACTTCGTTGACGAGATCTTCAAGCTCTGCGCCGAAAAGGACGTGCTCACGATCGCCGACGAGGTACAGACGGGCGTGGGACGTTCGGGAAAGTTCCTCGCGGGTGACTATTTCGGGCACAAGGCGGATCTTACAACGCTCGCAAAAGGGCTTGCGGGTGGCGTTCCTATCGGTGTTTGCCTGTCAGGCGAAAAGTGCGCGAACGTTTTCACTCCCGGAACGCATGGCTCCACATTCGGCGGCAATCCTATCAGCTGCGCGGGGGGCTTGGCGGTGCTCAGAACTCTCAACAAGCCCGGTTTTCTTGATGAAGTCACCGCGAAAGGAAAGTATATTCGCAATAAGCTGCTGACTTTCCCCGAAGTCAAGTCGGTTACGGGTCTGGGACTTATGATCGGTATTGAACTCAAGACCAAAAAAGCAGGCGATATCGTCAAGGCGGCGCTCGATAAGGGTGTACTGCTGCTGACAGCTAAAACTAAGGTTCGTCTGCTGCCGCCGCTTACTATCACTTATGAGGAGATAGACAAGGTGCTGGCGGTGCTTGAGGAACTTTTAAAGTGATATGGAGGCGTCCGAATGAAAGAATTTGACAAGGACTACAAGCTTCTTGAAGATATGTACAACGACAGCTATTTCCCGGATCCTCTGGTCGATAAAGTCAAGGATCTGCTCCAAAATGTTATAGACTTCCTGGAGACAGGAGAACGCGATATTGCGAAGATCCAAGAGAAATTCGACGAAATGACGCTCGCCATAAACGACCTCGAAGAAGAATTCGAGGACAATGACAGCGAGATCGAGACCGTCGCCCGCGACAGCATCGGAAGCTCCGTCGAATACATTCTCAGGTGGTTTGATATCGATATCGACGTTGAGGACGCTATCGGAGAGCGCGAGTGGTGATCGAACGCGGCTCGTTCTCTCAAAAATAAAATCACGTCATTAACGGAATGATCGGAACAGATACTTAATTCCGTTTATTATAACTTACTTTTTGAAAGGAAAATTTATTATGAAGCATTTATTGAAGCTGCTCGATCTCAGCACCGATGAGATCATCGACATTCTGAACCTCGCGGATCAGCTCAAGTATGAGCTCAAGCACAATATCCCCCACAACAAGCTCCGCGGAATGACTCTCGGCATGATTTTTCAAAAATCATCTACCAGAACTCGCGTATCTTTTGAAACCGGTATGTATCAGCTCGGCGGTCAGGCGCTGTTCCTGTCCTCACGCGATCTCCAGATCGGACGCGGCGAACCTGTACAGGATACCGCGCGTGTCCTCTCGCGCTACCTCAACGGAATTATGATCCGCACCTTTGAGCAGTCCGAGGTGGAGGATCTCGCGGAATACGGCAATATCCCTATCATCAACGGGCTTACCGACTTCTGCCACCCCTGCCAGGTGCTCGCCGATCTCCAGACCGTCCGCGAGTATAAGAACAAGCTCGACGGCTTGAAGCTCTGCTACATCGGCGACGGCAACAATATGGCGAATTCCCTCACGGTCGGCGGTCTTAAGGTCGGCATGAGCGTTTCTCTCGCCTGTCCCGAGGGCTATCACCCCGACGCGAAAGTTCTCGAATTCGCGAAGGCTTATCCCGATAAATTCAAGCTGGTTAGCGATCCTCTGGAAGCCGCCGCTGACGCTGATGTTCTTTACACAGATGTATGGGCTTCCATGGGTCAGGAGGGCGAAGCCGAAAAGCGCAAGGTCGCGTTCAAGGGTTATCAGATAAATGATGATGTAATGAAGGCAGCTAAGTCCGACGCTATGGTCATGCACTGTCTGCCCGCGCACCGCGAGGAGGAGATCACCGCCAAGGTATTCGAGCAGCACGCGAACGAGATATTCGACGAAGCCGAAAATCGTCTGCACGCGCAGAAGGCGGTTATGGTACAGCTTATGGCTTCCGAAAAGTAAAAGCATTTTAATTCAGACGGCTTGCAGCAAAAAAGCAAGCCGTCTGTTCTTATTGGGAAGTGATATATAATGAAAGAAAGTATTTGGCTCTGTGAATGGGATAAAGCCCCCAAGCACCTACAA
>CAYPWI010000233.1:0-4146 GCA_964414395.1 uncultured Ruminococcus sp. | reverse complement strand
GGGGAGGGCTCCGCGTTTTTGCCGGATTTTATTGCCCGACCTCCCGAAGGGTGTTCCCCCACACTACGAGGCATCCCCCTGCCAAGGGTAAAAAACATATTGACGGCTTGTTCGCTGTTAGCGGACAAAAACCATTCCGTACTCGTGGACAAAAAGCCCCGTCTCCGTTTGGCGGACTAAAAAGTTTTGTCCTATTTTAATTGAAAATAAGTATTACAGTTTTAATATCCTGTTTTCCAGCAGCACGACCGCGTGAGCGCCTATGCCCTCGCCGGCAAGCCCCAGCCCTTCCTCGGTCGTCGCCTTGACGGAGATGCTTGATATATCGCAATTGAACGCGGCGGCGTAGTTTCGGCGCATTTCATCGATATACGGAGCGAGCTTCGGCTTCTCGGCTATAATGGTAACGTCGAGATTTCCGAGCGTGAACCCTTTCTTCTGCATAAGCATCACGACCTCGGCGAGAAGCATCATACTGTCCGCGCCCTTAAATCGCTCGTCATTGTCGGGGAACAGCTTGCCTATATCCCCCGCCGCCATTGCTCCCAGCACCGCGTCCATCACCGCGTGGGTCGCTGCGTCCGCGTCGGAATGTCCTAAAAGCCCCCGTTCATACGGTATCTCCACGCCGCCCAGCACCAGCCGCCGGTCGGGCACCAGCCGATGCACGTCATAACCGTGACCTATCCTCATATCATCTTCACCGTCTTTCGCGTTGTGTTTATAGCCGCTGCCGCCGCCAAGTCCTCGGGGCGGGTGATCTTGAGGTTGCAGCCGTTTATCTCGGTTATGTGGACATATTCTCCGCACATCTCGAGGATACTGCTGTCGTCCGTGGCGTTCTCGCATTGAACGCCCGCCTTTTCAACGCAGCTCAGATACAGCTTTCTGCGGAACACCTGCGGGGTCTGCGCGTAGTAGACCTTTTCGCGCGGTATCGTATTCTCGATAAACCCGTTAGAACCGACAGTTTTGACCGTGTCGGTCGCGGGAACGGCGGCTATCGCGGCGTTGTACTTCTCCGCGTCGGCGAACACGCGTTCTATCTCCTCGGTGTCGATAAGCGGACGCGCCCCGTCGTGTATGGCGATGAACTCCGCCTTGGGAGACACCGCGTCCAGCGCGTTCTTCACGGACTGAAAGCGTGTCTCGCCGCCCGGAACGACCGCCGAAAGCTTGGTCACGCCGAAGTTCTGCGCCAGCTTTTCATATCTTGAAACATCGTCCGCGGGCGCGGCGATGATAATCTCATCGACCTTTTCGGAGCGCTCGAATTTCAGGGCGCTCATCACGAAGATAGGCGTTTCGCCGATCTTCTCCAGCTGCTTGTTTACGCCGCCCATTCGTGTGGAACTGCCTGCGGCGGCAATGATCACGGATACCATAAATTCATCTCCAATGCTTATGCGGTTTTACGTAAAATTCCCGTGGAACATAAAGTAGTTCAGCTCGTCCTCGAAGTTTTTCAGCAGCTTGCTGACCTTGGGCTCGTGTATGCTTCCGCTGAATTCTATGTAGAACATAAAATCCTCGGGGAACTTCTTCTTGACCTCGGCGGGGAGCGGCTTGGACTGGATCTTGGTCATGGACAGCCCGTTCACCGCGAACTTGGTGAGCAGCCTGTACAGCGCGCCCGAGATGTTAGGGATAGACAGCGACACCGCGACGGTGCCCGCGTTCTCATAGACCTCCACGCCCTTGGAGATGCAGATAAAGCGCGTGCAGTTGTTCGGGTCTGTGGCGATAGCCTTGCGGACTATGTTCAGACCGTGCATCTCGGCACATTCCTCGGAGCATATGCAGCCTAAGTGCCCGCTTTCGTTCTCGGAGACCATTTTCGCGGCGGCGGCGTTGTTGTGGTAGGGAATGACCGTCAGCTCCCCGCGCTTTTCGAGGTACTCCGTACATTGCCGAATAGCCTGCTCGTGACCGAAAACGATCTTGATATCTTTCTCGGAAACGCCCTGCTTTGCCGCGAGAACGTGCGCGCACTCCACTGTGGTGGTGCGGCAGATATGCACGTTATGGCGTTCGAGAAGCTCCATATTCACGGTGACTTCGCCCGCCGTGCTGTTCTCCACGGGGATAATGCCGTAGTCCACGTCGCCGTTCTCCACAGCCTCGAACACTTCGCGGAAGGACGCGTAGTAGCTTATGCTTCCCGCCGAGAATAACTGCAGCGCCGCCGTATGCCCGTAAGCGCCTTCTATCCCTTGGACCGCCACGGAGGGGCGTTCCTTTATCTTCTCGGTGAACTCTATCTCGAAGTTCGGCGAGATGGCGTTGATCTGCGAGACTTTGGAGATGTCCATGATGTTCATAAAGAGGAACGCGGCGCTCTTGCGAAGCTCCTCGGGCGAGTTCTTCTTTACGCTGTCGATGATGAACTTTTCCCGATCACTCTGGAACACCACCATATTGTTCGCCGCCTTGTACTTGGCGACGTCGGTGGCGAGATTCATTCTCTCGATGAACAGATCGAGCATCTTGTCGTCGATAGCGTCTATCTTTTTGCGTATTTCACTAAGATCCATATTGATTTTTCTCCTTGTGTAACATACTTATATAAATACTATTCTATCACATTTTGAAGAAAAAATCAAGTGCCGAAAATGGAGATCGGCGCTTCCCGAAGAACGGAAAAGCGCCGTCTTATGTTTTATCTGTACGCTGCCGCCGCCAGCGCGTTTCTCCCCGCCGCTTCCTGCTTGAACCTGAGTCTCAGATGATCGGCGATAAGCGCGATAAATTCCGAATTGGTGGGCTTTCCTCTTGAGGTATGCACCGTATAGCTGAACAGATCGGTCAGCGTGTCGATGTCGCCTCTGTCCCACGCGATCTCGATGGCGTGGCGGATGGCGCGTTCAACGCGTGAGGAGGTGGTCTGATACTGCTTCGCGACTGTCGGATAGAGCAGCTTGGTGATGCTGTTTATCATCTCGTCGTTGTTGACGGAGAGCATAATGGCGGTTCTCAGATAATGGTAGCCCTTGATGTGCGCGGGTATGCCGACTTTATGTATGATCTCGGTGACGGCGTATTCCAGCGCGGTCTCGTCGGGAGCCTCGGGTGTTGGTTTTTCCACGCCGCACATTCTGTTGATCTTGTTTACAAGGAACTGCGGGTCTACGGGCTTTAACGTGAACGCCGCGCCGAGAGCCGCCGCCTCGCGTTCGAGATTAGGATCGGTGTTATTCGAGACGATGATGACGTTCGGGACGTACTTCTTTTCCGCCTTGAGCTTGCGAATCACCTCGATAGCGTCGCAGAACGGCATTTTAGCTTCCAGCACAGCCGCGTCGGGATTTTCCGATTTGATGGAATTCAGCACGGAATTTCCGTCGCAGCGCCGCGTGATGGCGTACATACCCGCGTTTTTCAGAGCGCCCGCCCATGCCATACCGCAGTCCGCGGCGTCGTTTCCGATAAGTACCTTGATCTGATTTGTCATTTTTATTTCCTCCGTTTTTTTAGTGACCGAGAGAATAATTTCCCCATTAAGGCGCATTTTTTAATTCTTTTTTGCACCTTGTCTATCGGTCTGTTATTATTTTACAATATTTGGTAATAAATTTCAAGGGGTTTTGGTAAATTGTTGGAAAAATTTTCCTATTCGCCAAAAATGCGATAACAGTCGCGTTTATTCAATTGTTATGCAAAAGCATACAGACGCGATTTTTTAAAAATTTGTCGAAAATGATGAGAAAGTAAGCTTGCGGGCTTAATGAAGCCGTTTACTTTTTGCCCGCCGAGCGCGGACGGGGCTTTTTTTCCGTTGAGCACTGATACTAATTCCTAATCTCCGTATAGACATCTTTGCGTCAATCCCGCGCCTATCGCTTCGTCAAAGCTCCTTGACGTACATACAGTACGTCGGCGTCGCTTTTCCTTGCGCTAGACACGGTCTTGCCGCAAATCTTGTCTATACTTCGATCAGGAATTAGTATGACACGGCTTTTATTGTTTTTTTTTGCTGCCGAGCCGTCGGTTTGTTATTAACCCTTGGCAGGGTGATGCCGCGCGGCGCGGGGGAACACTTTTCAATTAAAAGTTGACAAAACTTTTTTTAGTTGACAAGCCGTCAGTTTGTTATTAACCCTTGGCAGGGTAATGCCGCGCGGTGTGGGGGACAACCCTTCGGGAGGT
>CAYPWI010000232.1:0-4149 GCA_964414395.1 uncultured Ruminococcus sp. | reverse complement strand
AATTCAGCCATTTGCAGGGGCAGGATCTGAGCAGCCCGAGAGCGTTTCAGGATCTCATAACCAATATCGAGAAAATCATACCCAGAGCATCGGTACAGCCTGCCGCTATATCCGTGGGCGCGTCCGCGTCCGCCGGCGCCGACGAGCCGATCATAAAGCGCGCGTTTCTCTACCTTGAAGACAAGGACTGGGAGGGCGCGGACAAGTGCGTTGAAAAAATTCTCGACATCAATCCCGAAAACGCAAACGCTTATATCATCAAGCTTTGCATAGAGCTAAAGCTTCCCAAGCCCGAAGACATCGCGAAGCTCGAGTATTCCATAAGCGACAACAACAACTTCAAGAAAGCACTTCGCTTTGCAGACGCGGCACAGAAAAATGAACTTGAGAGCTATACAAACGCCATAGCCGAAAAAATAGAACTAAATCGCAAAACCGATATCTATAATGACGCAGTCGAAAAATTCAACGCGGCAAGATCCCCCGTGGATTACGCTTCGGTAAAGAAGATCCTCGAATCTATCAGCGGCTTCAAAAATGTTGACGACCTTATTAAGGAATGTGAAGATCAGAACAACCTGCAAAGCGCGTCTATCTATAGCGATTCTTTAAATCGTTTTAACAACGCGCGGAGTGTTGACGATTATATGGCTGCCAAAGAGGGATTCAGATCCGTAGGGGAATACAAAGATTCCAAGCAGCTTATGGAAATATGCACCAAGAAGATCTATGAAACTTGTATCGGGCTCGTAAATCGTCCCAATCCCGAAACCTACACAAGTGAGATCGCAAGGCTGCTGAGGTCCAACAGCGAATTCGGAAATTCCGCACAGATAGCGGATCTTATTGATGACGTCGCTCTGTACACTTATAAAAACGCCAAAACCGCTGTAATTAACAATGATTTCTCCAGAGCCGAAAGACTTCTGCGCTCGATAGACGGCTTTTTTGATGCTGGAGAATTAGCGGACTTCTGTCAAAATGTTATAGATCAAAAATGCAATAAAAATTCCGAAGAATATAAAAGGCTTCAAGAATTCGCTTCGGTGTCAACCGCCAATGATCGCATTCTGCATCTGATGAAACATGAGGATTTCGGAGAAGCCGAAAAAGAAGAAAACGTCTATAAAAAAGCGTCCGAATTTCTGGACGAAGGGGATTATATCGCAGCGCATAATCTGTTTAAGAAGATCTCAGCATACAAGAACTCCGATAAGAAGATCCAGATATGCCAAAAGGCGGAAGAGCTTGAAAAGAAGATCATTGAGTCGAAGACTTCACACCAACAGCGGCTTGAGCAATATTGCCTCAAGATTGAAAAAATCGAAAAAACCCAAAGAGCCTCACGCTTTATCATTGCTGACTGCCTGATGTGGGCAGTTCTCTGCCTTCTTGAAACCCTGCTTTATCAGTTCAGCTATAATTCCATGTTGCATCAACTTGGTTTCATCGGCTTTTTAGGCGTAGTAATTGTATCTTTGATCCTGCTTGTCGTGATGATCGTAAAAAAATGCGCCGCGCTCGATGTCGTGTGTATGCTGCTAGGAATGATCTCAGGCGGTTTTGGCATTTTTGATATCATAAATTTTAATCCCTGTTATTCTGGATTTGATTATTATAAGTATTATATTGGATCGCCGGTAGAACCATCGGTAAAATCGTTTTTCGCTTTGTTTGTACCGCTTATCGTTTTGGGCGCGACGGTATTTATCGTGGTTAAGCGAAACAAGAATTATAATAATATGATTCTTGAGATCGACAATCAGCAAAAACAATTTGAAGCTACAATGAAACCTATAAACAGCGAATGTGAAGCGCTTCCGCTCGCTGTTAAAAAAAAGATCGACGAGAATGTTGACAAAAACGTCAAGCGAAGCCATCTTGTAGAACATTACATAACAAAAGCTCACGAAGTTCGGTTATTCAACCAACCGACCTTGGCTTTCTGTATCGTATTGGCGGCAGCTTTTATATCTCTTCTTATTCACTTTATCAGATGCTCCATCGAGTATAACGATTATAAAGAGTGGGTCGATCATATCTCCAATAGTTACAACGAATCGGATGCCTACCTCAGCGATGTGGAAAAGAAATATAACAAAGCCGTAGAGCTGATGAACTCCGGTAAGTACAGACGCGCGATAGAGGAATTCGACAAGAACGGAAATATAAAGGATTCCAAGGAACTGAAAAAGAAGTGCATGATCCTTTTAAATCAACACTCTATTTCCAAAGGCAATGATTTTACCGCAGTCCTGAAAGCGGATGGAACAGTTTCCGCTGTTGGAAATAATTTTTCAAAGCAATGCAATGTCGAAGATTGGAAAGACATTATAGCTATTTCAGGAAATCAAAGCCACACCGTTGGTCTGAGATCAAACGGAACAGTTGTTGCGACAGGTGCAAGCTTTGCCGCTCAATGCGATGTTTTTTCATGGAAGGATATCATTGCCATATCGACAGGATTTTATCACACAGTTGGCGTAAAATCCGACGGAACGGTTATTACAACGGGGGTGGATTTTAAGGGACAATGCAATGTTGATTCATGGCGCGACATAGTTGCCGTTTCGGCAAATGAACAAATAACAGTTGGTCTGAGATCCGACGGGACCGTGGTTGCGACGGGCGAAAATGATTACAACCAATGCCAAGTCGATTTCTGGACCGATATAGTCGCCATATCGGCTAGCAACGGACATACGGTGGGATTAAAGGCGGACGGAACGGTAGTAGCTATTGGCAGCAATACAAGCGGTGAATGTGATGTGAACTCATGGCGTGATATCGCTGCCATTTCTGCGTTCACAGGGGGCACAGTGGGATTAAAAGAGGACGGGACACTCATCTTCACAGGCGATTATCGCGGCAGCAACACCGACTTTGATGACTGGAACGATATCGTAGCGATCTCGGCGGGAACGATGGCAACCATAGGATTGAGATCCGACGGGTCGGTTATCGCTGTGGGATCGAATGAACACGGTGAATGTAATGTCGGAAGCTTTAAAAACGTATTAACTCCGGACAAAATGAGAATTGCAAATGAAACAGGTTATCTCAGCGCTGCCGACGAAGCCTACAACACCGCCGCCGAGCTTATGGCAAACGGCAAATACAGACAAGCCGCCGATGTGATCTTCAAAAATGATCTGACAGAGCGCAGCGATGCAAAGGCACTGGTGAAAAACTGCATCCTTAAATTAAATCAGCACTTCATCTGCGCGGCAGGAAATAATACTTACGCGGTAATGGGTGACGGAACAGTCAAAGCGGCGGGCGATCGTGGTTACGGTCAATGCGACGTTGATTTCTGGAGAGACATTACATCCATAGACGCGGGCGACTATAACATGGTGGGAGTGAAGTCCGACGGAACAGTCAATATATCCGGTATGGATTATTACGGAACATATGACGTTAAGTACTGGAATAACATTGTTCAGGTTTCCTTAGGAGAGACCCAGGGCTTGGGTGAAAGATACACCAACATAGTCGGATTAAAGTCGGACGGAACAGTCGTTTCCGCGGGCTCCACCGGTCTTGATCTCTTCGACACTTCGTCCTGGACAGATATTGCCGCCGTTGTTACCGGGGGCGGCGAGACGCTGGGAATAAAAATGGACGGAACGGTCGTTTCGGCATCCGACGGCTATTATGGAACGAATGATTTTTCATCCTGGAAAAATATAGTCGCTATATCAATAGGTTCTGGGCATATCGTAGGATTGAGATCTGACGGTACGGTCGTCGCAAAGGAAACAGGATACGACTGCTCCGAAGAGTGCAATGTCAGCTCATGGCGCGATATCGTAAACATAGCCGCCGGAAGAGGGGTTACAGTGGGAATAAAAGCCGACGGAACGACTCTTATGGCGGGTAATATAAGAAAGGGCGGAAATCAAGTGACATCTTGGCGCAATCTTCAAGATATCTCCGCAGATTTACACATAGTGGGACTTAATATAAACGGATCACTTTCAGCAGCCGGCGACAATTTCAACGGTCAGTGCGATGTCGGAGATTGGAGAGGGCTGAAAACCCCGTAACAATGACAATAAGGAGAAATAATCATGGCTATTTTCAAATGTAAGATGTGCGGCGGAGATCTCGACGTTCAAGAGGGCGTTACCGTCGTTGAATGTGAAT
>CAYPWI010000231.1:0-4153 GCA_964414395.1 uncultured Ruminococcus sp. | reverse complement strand
GAAGAACCGCAGATTGAGGATACGTTTCTCACGCTTGCCGAGCCCCGCTATGGCTTCTTTCAAAGAGATCTCGTTCAGCCAGTTCATATCATCGTTGTGGTCGCCTATCTGGTCAAGAACATAGATAGTATCTCCCGACTCGGAGAACACGGGCTCATAAAGCGAGATCGGCTCGCTTATGGCTTCCAGCGCTATAACGATATCTTGACGCGGCACGCCTATTTCCTTGGAAATATCCTCGATACGCGGCTCGCAGCCCTTTTCGGCGGTGAGCTTTTCCTTTGCCTGCATAGCCTTATACGCGAGATCGCGCATAGATCGGCTTACGCGAACGGGAGCGTTATCGCGAAGATACCGCCGCAGTTCTCCCATTATCATGGGAACGGCATACGTCGAAAAGCGCACCGGCTGAGTTATGTCGAAGTTGTCTATCGCCTTGATAAGTCCTATACAGCCAACCTGGAACAGGTCGTCAGCGCTTTCGCCTCTGCCCATAAAGCGCTGGATAACGCTGAGGACTAAACGCAGATTTCCTCTGATAAGTTCCTCGCGCGCCGCCATATCGCCCTGCTTTACGCGTTTTAAGAGCTCCATTTTCTCGGCTTCCTTGAGAACCTTTAGCTTTGATGTATTCATTCCGCTTATTTCGACTTTATTATAATACATAAACTTCCTCCGACAATTTGAGTGGCGATCGTGTTGACGATGACCCTCTGAATTACAAATATTATTGTCGGAAAGGCGGGGGGATATTCCGTAAATTATGTGAAAAAATCGCTCCCGAAAAAACTCGGGAGCGATCCGTTTTATAAAAGTTCAATTTTTTGGCGGTTTGGAAGCCGACATTTGCGGCTTTGTATGTCGGGGTGATTTGAAAGCCGCCGTTCGTGGCTTTAGCTGTCGGTGTGGCTCGTGCGGAACGTTATGCGGCTCAGTTCGACACCTTTTCCAGCTCCTCGCGAAGCTGCTTTATTATGCGCTTCTCCAATCTCGAAATATAGCTCTGCGATATCCCTATCTCATCGGCTACTTCCTTTTGCGTCTTCTCCTTGCACCCGTTGAGACCGAACCGCATTTCCACTATTTTCCTCTCACGCTCCCCAAGATGATTTACCGCGTCATAAAGCAGCTGCTTCTCAACCTCGTCGTCAATGGAAGCGTTCACACAGTCGCTGTCCGTGCCCAGAACATCGGACAAAAGCAGCTCGTTCCCGTCCCAATCAACATTCAAAGGCTCGTCTATCGAAACATCATACTTGTATTGCGAGTATTTCCTCAGATACATCAATATCTCGTTCTCGATACAGCGGGACGCATACGTCGCAAGCTTGATGTTCTTGTCCGTGCTGAAAGTGCTCACAGCCTTGATAAGCCCAACCGTGCCAATGGAAACGAGATCCTCAAGCCAGATCCCCGTGTTCTCGAACTTCTTCGCGATATACACCACCAGCCGCAGATTATGTATTATAAGCGTGTCCCGCGCCTTGTCGTAATCCGTCTCCATCAGCCGGAAAGCCGCTTCTTCCTCTTCCTTGGTGAGCGGCGCGGGCAGCTGCTCCGTGCCGTTTATGTAATGAACGTGTTCCTTAACGCCGAAAAGCTTGTAAATGGAGCTTCTTATTCTTTGTATCAGTTTCTTGAGCATATTACAGTCCTCCGTTTCAGGACTGTAGCACGGGCAGTCCTATCTAATAGCTTATTATTTTGGGGTCGAAAATACAGTCAATATCATCTCCGAGAGAATTCTTTGAAACGCCTATCACCGCGTCCGCGGGTCTTTCGCCTATAGTCACGCTGTCCGCCTGAAACACGGGCATCAGCGATTCCGCGGCGACCGTCTTGCAGGGGATAAGCCGCAGACCTTCGGCGTTTTCGCCTATATTGCCGCTGAAGTAGTCGAATACCCATCGCGGGGCGATATCGGATACCTTATCCGCCGCGCAGATGATCACGGGCTTCCCGCTGAATATGTCGTGCAGGGAATTCCCCGTGTCGGCAAGTCCGCGCAGCGTTTTTTCATTATTCCCGGCGCGTATGACGACCGATGCCGTCTCCGCGCTCCTTGAACGTTTGTCCGACAGAACTCGAATTAGCCTCACCACACAATACGCTGCCGCAGTGAACGCCGCTATCGCGAACAGCGGTATGTCGAACGTACACACGCCGTTTCCGTACACCATATTGTACGGCGCGGCGAACGTCCACAGCGCCAGCATAACGCCCGCGAACCCAAAGCTCACGACTAGGAAGAACAGGGTACACACCGCGAACTCCGCGGGCTTTTGTCTCCCGAACGCGATGAATACGATAAGCGCGCCCAATGCTGTCTTCTCCGCGGCGATCACGAAAAACGGCAGCTCGGGGAGAAGTATCACCAGCGCTCCCACACCGCCGACAAGCGCCGCGAGAATACACCTTTTCGCGGAGATCCCTCGCCGCAGGAACAGTGCCGTCGACCTTATCAGAAAATAGTTTATGTACAGGTTAAGTATCACCAGAACGTCAGCATATACGACCATCCGATCACCTCGCTTGTACAACTATTATAATTCAAAAAAGGCAAAAAATATGCCGATATCCGTTGTCGATATCGGCATTTTTTTGTTTTGATCGATAAATTTCAAGCGATCGCTGTCAATTTTTGTTGAACTCGGCGAGTTCCAGCCCCGGATTTTTATCGAGCGCCCATTTGATGTTCCACTCGCTGGTGAATATGAGAAGATAGTTCCCACGAACGTCTTGAATAAGTTTCGTATCAGAGGTGATGACAAGCTTGCGAAGCTCGTCCAAGCCGCCCGATAAGTGCTTCTCGCTGGTTATCCAGCGGATATATTCATAAGAAAGATCCTCGCGGATTATGTCGACGTTGTACTCGTTTTTCAAGCGGTATTCCAGTACCTCAAACTGCAGTACGCCGACCACGCCCACTATGACCTCTTCAAATCCGCTCTGCGGCTCGGAGAAGATCTGTATAGCGCCTTCCTGAGCTATCTGCGTGGTGCCCTTGACGAACTGCTTTCTCTTCAAGGTGTCCTTTTGCCTGATACGCGCGAAGTGTTCGGGCGCAAAGGTAGGGATCCCCTCGAAAACGACCTTCTTCTTCGGCATACAAAGCGTGTCGCCTATCGAGAAAACACCCGGGTCGAACACGCCCATAATGTCTCCCGCGTATGCCTCGTCTATGACCTCGCGGTCGTTCGCCATTATCTGCTGCGGCTGCGACAGGCGCATAACGCGGTCATTCTGGACGTGAAGTATCTCCATATCCTTCTCAAACTTGCCGCTGCAAATTCTCATAAAGGCTATTCTGTCGCGGTGCGCCTTGTTCATATTCGCCTGTATCTTGAAGATGAACGCGGAGAAGTTCTCGTCGAACGGATCAACAACGCCGTCCACGGTCTTGCGGGGCAGGGGAGACGAGGTCATTTTGAGGAAGTTTTCGAGGAACGGTTCAACGCCGAAATTCGTAAGCGCCGACCCGAAGAACACGGGCGAGAGCTTTCCGTAATCCACAAGATCTTTATCGAATTCCTCGGAAGCGCCGTCGAGCAGCTCCACATCGTCTTTCAGAGTATTGTAGTTGGTATCGCCGATAAGGTCGGCAAGCCCGCTGTCGTTGAGATCGACCTCGGTCTTCGTGACCTCGCGCGTGCCGTTGTTGGCTTCAAACGAGAGAATATGACGGTGCTCGCGATCGTAAACGCCCTTGAACTCCTTGCCCGAGCCTATAGGCCAGTTGACGGGGTAGGTTTTTATTCCAAGCTCATTCTCTATTTCTTCCAATAGTTCAAACGGGTTTCTCGACTCTCTGTCCATTTTGTTGATGAACGTGAAGATCGGGATATTCCGCATAACGCAGACCTTGAACAGCTTGCGTGTCTGATTTTCCACGCCCTTGGCAGCGTCTATGACCATGACCGCCGAGTCCGCCGCCATAAGCGTGCGGTAGGTGTCCTCGGAAAAGTCCTGGTGTCCCGGGGTATCGAGAATGTTTATGCAGTAGCCGTTGTAGTTGAACTGCATTACCGATGAAGTAACGGAGATCCCGCGCTGTTTTTCGATCTCCATCCAATCGGAGACCGCGTGGCGGGCGTTCTTCTTGCCCTTGACCGCTCCCGCCAAAGAGATAGCCCCTCCGTAGAGCAGCAGCTTC
>CAYPWI010000230.1:2749-4203 GCA_964414395.1 uncultured Ruminococcus sp. | reverse complement strand
CGCGTTCCATCTCAAAATTTCCCGTAATCTCATTAAACTCTCCGCATTTTATCCCGATTTGTTGCATTTCGTTCAACTCCTGTGTCTGTCTGATTTCTACAAAATCACTTTTATCAAGGACTGTAATCGACTGCCGCACTTGCTTTTTGTCGGTTGCATCCTCTTTCCTCGTTGTCTTGCCTTTTACCAATATAAAGCCTCCACAAAACACTTCTGCCGAAATCGTGTTTGTGCATTTTTTCTGCTTTCAGCATACTAAATACCTCATTCTAATTATTAAGCTGTCAACTCTCGGAGCTCTCGCAGCTTTTTCAACCTATGCTCCAAATCGTCAATTTGCAAGCCCCAGACCTCGAAAGCCTTTTTTGTATTGACGCATTGCGCGTTCCAGACGGGAATATTTTCCTCTGCCATTCTTTCACGGGCGAGGGCTTTCAACTTTGTGATTGTTGCCGAACTGTGAACATCGAAAAGTTCTTTTATATCGGCATTTGTAAGTTCAGATCTCTCGTAATAAAGCCGAATTGCACCCTCAACCGAGCGAAGCTGCGGAACTCGAACCCTTATTCCTGTCTTTTCCATTTTGTTATCCTCCATATTTATAATTATTTGGTGGGGTAAAGGGCGGGAAAACCTCACAATTGGAAATTTCTGCCGTTTTATAATGTGTTTATGTAAGTCGCAATGACTTTATTAGACTGTTTTTTGAAGGGGTTCCCGAAACGGACACTCCCTCAAGAGATATTTGAGCTATTGCCACGCCATAGGCGATCACCTCGGTTTCGGATAAATTATAGAACAGGCGCATAATTGCCGCTTGCAGAGATTTGTTTTTGTGGATTTTTCTCAAAATTACATCTTCTACAAGACCTAAATTTGAGCTTTGTACACAAAATGTATAAGTTTTTGTAACAACCTCTTGACTTTTCAATTGTTTTGTGGTATAATATGACCGTGGGAAGAATATACTTGATACAGAAAGTCCGCACAGCGGAATAACCACTTTGAAAAGCGTTAAAGGACAAAACGGCGCACAATTAGACAGGCTGTTGACCTAAACCGATGATAACAGCTTGGAAAACAACTTGTTTTATTTGTGTTTGAGTTGCTTGTTCTGCAAAAGGGCATAGTTTGCCTACTCCACTTATTATATAAGATTCCTTGACTAATGTCAAGGTTTTTTTTATCTTAGGACTTATACAAATTGGTTTGTGTAGGATACCAACAAAGGTGTGCCGAGAAATTGGATATCCTTTCTTGCAACACTTTCATTTCAACTACTGCCCCTCTCAATTTAAGTATAACATAGAAAAATTTGTTTTTCAAGACCTTTTAATTAAAAAAATCAAATTCGGCAGATCATATATTTTGAACATATTATATTTGTACACAATTTCACTTGAAAATTTTATAAGAACACTTGACTTTTGGACAAAAATGTGGTATAATATAGA
>CAYPWI010000230.1:0-2734 GCA_964414395.1 uncultured Ruminococcus sp. | reverse complement strand
CTTTATCGTTTGAGGCATCCTCTTTCTTTATGCAATAAACGGCTACATCGACGGAGGAGTGTAACGTGGTGTTGTGTGATCAGGCGGCTTTGGTTTATGATGTTTCTCCGTGAGCAGATGTTATTCGTTTGGACGGTTTCTCAATGCAAAAAGCCTTTACACGGCGATAAAATGTATTTGAACTTAAATTCAGCTTCCGCATAGCCTCAATCGCGCTGATCTCTCCTCGCGTCCAACGTTCGCAGACTTCTCGGAACCGCTTTTCATCAACCTTTATCGGTTGTCTGCCCTTGTAAACTCCACGCTTTTTCGCCTGTTCTATGCCTTCACGTTGTCGCTGTAAGGTTTGCTCCCGTTCGAGTTCTGACAAAGCGGCGAATATCGAGAGCATAAAACGTCCTTGCGGTGTATCTGTATCAATATTCTCCTTAGAGGAAACAAGCGTAACTCCCTTTTCCGTGAGAGTATCTGCAGTTTTCAACAAGTCGCGGATAGAGCGGCTTAATCGTGAAATGCTTTCAACATAGAGCGTATCACCCTCTCGGAGAAAGTTTATCATTTTCTGAAATTCGGGACGGTCTGTATTTTTGCCCGACAGCTTTTCAGAGTAGATTTTCTCAACACCGTAATTCTTCATAATTTGTTCTTGACGAGCGGTTTCTTGTTCCTCGGTTGATACGCGAATATATCCAATTTTTGCCATGTGCAAATATCCTTTCCTCAATATGAATTTATCTTCTGCTATGATTATACCACAACCATGCCAGTTTGTCAATAGGGTATAAATTCTTTTTGAAACATTGCAAAATTAGCTACATACACTTATGTGGCACATCTTTTTATAATGCCATTAGGGTATACC
The DNA here is from genome assembly GCA_964414395.1 of uncultured Ruminococcus sp. GTDB lineage: Bacteria > Bacillota > Clostridia > Oscillospirales > Ruminococcaceae > CAG-115. The sequence goes on along the minus strand of CAYPWI010000230.1, from coordinate 1,872 downwards.
CCATTGAAATATCACGCGTACAAAGTATATTATAATAGGTATACCCCCGTATAAGGAAGATACCCCAAATCTGACGATGCTAGTCAAACAGGCACCATTATCTTATGTGGTGGGGACGTCTGACGGTTACCACCTCAAGGGGGCATAAAGCGGTACCCTCTCGGTGAGGGGAATTTGATGCCCCTCACACGAATTTAAAGCGTGACTGAAAATAACGCTCAACCTTTATGGTCAAGCGTTATCTCGATCAGATCTTACTGCGGAAAATTAGCGTTCCTTTTTCGGTGATCTCGTAGAAAAAGGGGTTGCGCCAATTGTTGTCGCTCATTTCCTGAATTTTGTAGAAGCCCGATCTTGTATAACGCTCGTCATCCGAGGACGGATTCTGCCTGATAAGTGAGCTGAGATTATATTCGAGCGTGTACGGGTCGTCATAGATGAACGCCGTAAATTCCTCGCTTTCGGGTTCCTTATCCATTAAGAAATACGCTCCGCTCAAATCGTTTTCAGCCGCCATTTGGAAAATACGGATAATGTGCTGCGTTGCCTCAGTAAAATCCTCGTCCGAGATACCGCCGCTCTTATGAGCGTTTCCGATGGGCTTTAATGCCGCTTTCGTCTCTGTGAGAACAGTTTTAAAGTGCTTTAGATCCAACATATAAAAAACCTCCTGAATAAATCCCCATAGGGGGAGCGGCTTTATCCGCGCCGCTCTGCGGTTATTGGGTTGCGTGCTGCTGGGGATTAAAGTTTTCTTGCGGCTCTTGCTTCAACTACGGGAAGCCTATTCTCGAAACAAAACTCCAACCCCACTTCGCTGATACTGAAATTGTTAGGGTTATAGAGTTCATCCCCCGCAAGTTCAAGGAATTGTTCAAAGCTGATCTCACGGACAAATCTGTTACGCCGTGCGAACTCGTCAAGCTCGGGGTCGTCACTGTCGGGGATCGGGTTTTCTTCAAACAGACGTTCAGCGTCCTTTATCCACTCGGCGCACTCTTCATCACTTTCGAGAACGAAAACGCTTGCATAATCGGGATCGCTCCAGAGCAATAACGCCTTGTAACGGAGCATTTCCTTAACGGTCTTTGAGAAAAGATCCCATGCCGCTGTGCAAAGTTCTTCGCTTATAGGGTCATCAAGGCTCTCCTCGGTATCAATACCGCGCAGAAGCTCCTGAAATCCGCGGATCGTTGCCGCAGTGCCCTTTACTTCAATTCCCATCTCTTCAAGTGTCATAGCAAAAATTATCCTTTCTTGTCATCAATCTTCCGCATAGGGCAGAAGTTTTTCCTTGCAGTTATTCGCCGTTTCGGCGAGAAAATCAAAGCATTTTCCGGTTGTAAACTCATCGTGCATTGCCCTTGTTGACAACGCATACAGCAAATCGGTTAATGCGTCCAGAGTTCCGCAGACCTCGGCTATAATGTCACCTGCGGCGGGTTCATATTCGTGAAGTTCTTCGGTGTTCATTAAAATTCTTCCTTTCAGGCTTGACAAATCCCCCTTGAGCGTGATATAATGTAATTGTGAGTTCGTGTTATATCACGCTCTTTGCGGGATTTGGGCTTATGTGAGCGGCTACTCACACAAGCCTTTTTCCTTGCTTACGAGATTGTGAAACGCTTGGATTCGGTCTGCTTTGTGTACTGGCTGTAGAGTTCCTCGTGTGTTGCCTTGAATGCCTTGCTATCAAAGCGGTTGGAAATTACAGTCTTGTATCTGAGTTTGAAAACATCGACCGTTAATTCCTCAGTGTTCTGTGCGGTCATCTCCGCCTTGAGTTCGTCCTCGATTGAGGTAATCTCGGCGGCGAGTTCGTCCGCCATTTGCTTAAGCTCTTTAAGCTCGCGCACTTTGCTGATGAGTTCG
>CAYPWI010000229.1:0-4252 GCA_964414395.1 uncultured Ruminococcus sp. | reverse complement strand
GGACGGAATTCGGGAAATAACAGCAGCTCTTCTCAGACAAGCTCAGTGGCTGAAAAAAAGCCGAGCGAGAAGGCTCAGGAACTTCTGGCTGCGGTGACGTTCCCCGAAATGGTGAGCAAGGATATGGAGTTCGCGGAATACACGTTCGGCATAACCGCCGATATGGTATCGGATCATGTGCTATATGTCTGCGGCTCGGGAGCGATGCCCGATGAATTCGGCATATTTGTGGCTTCAAGCGCCGACGCGGCGGCACAGATCAAAGAAAAGCTTGAAAACAGAATAGCGTATCAGAAGGAAACATATACTACATATACCCCCGACGAGGTATACAAGCTGGACGACAGCTTTGTCGAGGCGAACGGGAACACGGTCTTCTACGCTATCTGCGCGGAGAACAGCAAGGCGAGAGATATACTAACGTAATTCGGATCACGCGATGGGCTTTTCGAGGTGAAATATGGCTATTGAATGTGGCGTTATTTTAATACTGTTTCTGCTGATGTCTATCATATTTTTTCGCCGCGATCACAGAGAATGGGCGTTTGCGGTGCTTCCGCTTACTATCGTGCCGCTGACGGAGTTTATGCTTATTTTGATTATTGAACAGATACTTCATAGGCAGATAGATCTGTTTTGGGGCGTACTCGCGCTGGTTATAGCGGTCGCCGTTTCGGCGATATTTCTCGTGATAGCTTCCGGGAAGCTTAAAAGCAAGAAAAAATCCGTGACCTATATCACTATAGCGAATTTGTTTAATGTCGCGCTGGCGGCGATACTCATCAACGACCTTATCGGGAAAATGTAATATTGCTTCTTAATAAAAAAGAGAAATGATCCGTTTCCTTTCTACCGCGGAGCAGAGGAAGGCAAGCGGATCATTTGTCTGATCTTAATGAAAAAAGTATTACACACTCTGAATTTCGGATATGTAAGACGGTATGGGATCATTGATCGCCGTCTTGTACGATGTGCTCATCATTACTCTTTTCATCCCGCGGGCTGCCCGCGGGATTTTTTTTCCTTTTGAAAAGTTTAGGAAATTGAAAATTTTCGTCCGGTTTTGAGTCCCTCGTATATCTCCAGAAGAAAAACAAAATGCCTATGCTGATGACCGAGAGAAGGTCATCGACAGATGTTGTAGTCTTAATGATCATGTGCCGCGCGATCAGGAAGATCAAGGTCTCGATAATGTTCTTGGGGCTTGGTATGCAGAGCATTTTCATAAACTCAATGCCGACGACCACGCTGAACACAGCGTCTAAATAGTTCCAGAACGCCCCCGCTTCCGTCCTGTGCTCAAACAACTCCTTAAATTCCGGCAGAAGCGCGGACGCCGCGATCACAAGACCTATAAGAACAGCAACAGCCATAAGAAGCTCTAACCATTCGCAAATTTTATATATTATTGTTCCGATTTTATTTTTCATAAATTCTCTCCCATGGTAAAGATCGTCAAGACAGTTACAAATATATTATACTTCATATGAGTATAAAAGTCAATAGAGTCGACAAAGAGTTTCAAAAAGCCCGCTCATGCCGATCTCATATTATATAGTACACACAAAAACCATATATGCAGGTTTTTGCCAGATATAATGTCACTTTCTGAATGGAATAAATATCAAATATTACAGGTTTGATACTTTTTACTGTTTTTTGTAACCGGTTTGTAAGAATTTCGGTAAAACTGTAACCGATTTGTAACCGAATTGTAACCCTTTTGTAGTTGATTTTATAAACATAACGTGCTATAATAATATCAGATGATAAATACGGATCCTTTAAGAAGGCCGGTATAGATCATCTTAGAACATAGATAATTGGGGAGGAAAACTGAATGAAAAAGATAATGGCGCTTATTTTGGCGGGGCTTATGCTGTCGACGCTCACGGCGTGCAGCAATGACAAGCCGGAAGACAATTACATAAACATAAGCAGCGGCGGGAATGTTTCAAAGCCGGATGATCCTTCCAAGCCGGAGGAGTCGTCCAAACAGGAAGAAACTTCCAAACCGGAAGAGTCATCCAAACCGGAAGAATCTTCCAAACCGGAGGAGTCGTCCAAGCCGGAAGAGTCGTCTAAGCCGGAAGAATCGTCTAAGCCGGAAGAGTCGTCCAAGCCGGAAGAGTCGTCCAAGCCGGAAGAGTCGTCCAGACCCGAAGAGTCCTCTAAGCCGGAGGATACTTCCAAGCCCGAGGATACGTCAAAGCCCGAGCAGGGCGCAAAGCTCCCGCTTTCGGATTATCCCGACGGCTCCTACTTCACCAAGGACGGCAAAGAGTGCGAGGATCACGATAATTGCAGCTGGCGCGGTGAGGGCTGCAACTGCAAGCCGTTCGACAACGCTATCCAGGCGTTCGGGTTCGCGTATTATGTTTACTACACCGTAAACGGCGAGCACGTTTATGATTCGGAAATGGAGCAGGTCGACAAGGATATCACCGCCGAGACAGCCAAGTCCCTACTGAAAGATCTTCCCGAGGGCACATATCTGCGAGTTACGACCAAGGAAGACTCGCCTCACGCGATGATCGTCATTTCCGCGACCGACGACGGCATAACCGTATATCAGGCTAATTACCGCGGGCGCTGCCTCGTCACCGCTCCGACCTACACATGGGAAGAGTTCGCGAATAGATTTTCCCACATCACCGAATACACCAAGTGATCACGCTCAGATCCGGATCTATCACAGCAAAACCGCATTTTAATTAACGAATAAGCGCTGTAATATACGGCGTTCAATATATAATTCCAAAACACATTTTATCAATATGGGGGTATCATTATGAAAAAATTTACAGCTATCTTTTTCTCGGCACTCGCTCTTTTCACGCTCGCGGCGTTCGCGGGAACGAGCGCAAACGTCCCGTCGGACAATGTCGTCATCACTATGTGTATGTAACTATCATTCCAACTGCGCAAAAAGGCGTTCCCCCGAGAACGGGGGAACGCCCGATGCGCTTTTTTTAGATCGGATGCCTGTTATCATTCAAAGGAATCCTCTTCGTCGCGGGTGTTGAACAGTTCCACGAGCGTCTTCATCTCTTCCTCGGTCATGGAAACGCCCTTGCTCATTCTGGTGTGATCGGGCGACCAGTCGCGGATGTCGTACTTGGGGTCGTGGTCGTTCCAGCTTACCATATTCAGCTCGCGCTTCCAGCCCTTGGCGTTCTCCGAGATAACGCCGAGCTCCTTGGTGATCTTAAAAGTTATTTCTGCCATGATCTGTTCTCCTTTATATACTTATTTGTCCGTCTTGCTATGCTTATCCGACGGCTTGGTTTTCGTTTTAACGGGTTTGGGTTCTTTTTTGCGCTTTATCTTTGTCGTGTCCGCGGGGACGATGTTGTCATAGACCGCGAAGTATTTCGGCGGCACTACCTTGTTGAGGTGAAGCTTTCCGAAAAACCAGCCCTTGAAGCTTATCTTTTCGTAGATATCGCTCAGATACTTATTGATATGGTTGCTTTCGCCCGAACCGATGAGAAAATTCTGCATTTTTGAGGGCGGCTCGTAGGTGACGACAAAATCAACGTCGTTTCCGACTTTTTCCAGATTTTTGACGCCCTCGGCAAGCTCTTCCTCGTTCGGGATCTCGCGCCGCCACCAGTTTTCGCCTTCTTTGAGCTCGTATGTGTCGTCCGTCTGACCGCCGCCGAACGCGAATACGGTCTTTTCCGCTATCTCGTAGACCTGTCCGCGCATAAGCTGACGAAGCCTGCCGCTTATCTGGCGGGTCTTTCCTCCGCACCATTCGGTGACCTCGTATTTTTCAAGAAGATCGTAGTTCTCATGAGAGCCTTCCACAAAAAGCACGTTATACGGCAGCTTGCCTATTTTCTTGAGCAGCTTGCGCTCTTCGGGGGAGTCGTCCCAGATAAAACCGAAATCTCCGCATATAATCAACGCGTCTTGCTTTCGCAGCTTTTTCAGCGCGGGATCTTTAAAGCGCTTGAAGTCCGCGTGTGTGTCGCCGGTAATGTAGATCATCTATTGTCCTCCAATGGTGATTTCGCATAAATTATGCCAAAAAAGGTGAAAAATATTACAAAATTCTTACAAAATGCAAAAAGCCCTTTACTTTTGCATAAAGAATTTGGTATAATATATTCGGGGAAGAGAGCAGAGGCTCTCTTATATATAATAACCTAAAAAAGGGGATTTGTCTATATGCGAAAAGCAAAAATTTTAACGATTTTTTGTGTAATATTTATGTTATTTTTTACATCTGCTACAAATTTCAGAG
>CAYPWI010000228.1:0-4275 GCA_964414395.1 uncultured Ruminococcus sp. | reverse complement strand
TAAAGGCGGACGTTCAGGGCTCTGTGGAAGCCGTAAAGCAGTCGCTTGAGAAGATCACCAACGACGAAGTGCGCGTGTCGGTAATTCACGGCGGCGTGGGCGCTGTAAGCGAGAGCGATGTAATGCTGGCTATGGCGTCGGGCGCTATCATCGTCGGATTCAACGTAAGACCGCATCCGTCGGCGGAGGACACCGCCAAGGAGAACGGCGTGGAGATTCGCCTCTACCGCGTTATCTATGACGCTATCGAGGACATCACCGCGGCAATGAAGGGTATGCTTGCTCCGAAGTTCCGCGAGGTACAGCTCGGACGCGTGGAAGTCCGCCAGATCTACAAGATAACGGGCGTGGGCGTCGTAGCGGGTTCTTATGTTCTCGACGGCAAGGTAGCGAGAAACGGACAGGTTCGCATCGTGCGCGACGGTATAGTAGTCGGCGACGATAAGATAGCGGGCTTACAGCGCTTTAAGGACGCGGTGAAGGAAGTTGCCGCGGGCTTTGAGTGCGGAATAAGCCTTGAGAAGTTCACCGACCTCAAGGAAGGTGACATCTTCGAGGCGTATATGATGGAAGAGATAAAAGACCTTTGACGATCGACAGTGCGTATCGACGCGGCGCGTTGAATAATTTACGCGTCCGCGCCGTTCGCCGATCAGAACGGAGGTAATCATGGCAAACTTTAATATAAAGCGGCTCAATGAGGATATCCGCAGGGAGCTTTCCTCGGCGGTGAGCGGGGTAAAAGACCCGCGCGTCGCCAAAAGCTTTGTGACGATAACTCATTGTGAGCTTACGAACGATATGTCCTACTGCAAGGTCGGCGTTGCCTGCATGGGCGGCGAGAGCCGCACCGCAAAGGCGGTCGAGGGCATGACGGCGGCTGCGGGCTATTTCAAGAAGTGCATCGCCGCCAAGATCCGTATGCGCAAGATACCCGAGCTTATATTCCAAGCGGATAATTCTCTTGAATACAGCGAGCATATAGAGGATATCATAGCGCATCTCCCCAAGCGCGTTGAAGAAAAGACGGAAGACGAGACAGACGGCAAGACCGAAGAGGGTGAACAGTGATGATGATCGAGGTTCAGCAAGCGGCGGAATATCTTAAAAGCAATGACGACTTTCTTATCATGACCCACGCAAGCCCCGATGGTGATACTCTCGGCTGCGGCTATGGTCTGTGCAGAGCGTTACAGCGTCTCGGAAAGCGCGCTCGGGTCGTCTGCCCCGAGGAGATACCCAAGAAATTTGAGTATCTTTTCACGGCGGTAAAAGAGCAGGAGTTCGAGTATAAGACCGTTGTCTGCGTGGACGTTGCCGATCTCAAGCTGCTCGGCGATATGAGCGATATCGGCGAAAAGGCGGAGCTTTGCATAGATCATCACGTCTCCAACAAGCATTACGCGAAGCGGCTGCTTCTCCGCGCCGAATACGCGGCTGCGTGTGAACTGGTTTACGAGGTCATAAAGGCGCTGGGTGTAGAGTTCGACAAGGAGCTTGCCAACTGCATCTACACGGGAGTGGCGACAGATACGGGCTGCTTTAAGTACTCGAACACCACGGCGCAGACGCATATGATCGCCGCCGAAATGATGAAGTACGGCGCGGAATTTGCGCGAATAAACTATATCAATTTCGACCTCAAAACGCAGGGTCGCATAAAGCTCGAACAGGAAGTGCTGAAAAATATCAGGTATTACGCGAACGGGCGTGTAGCGTCTATCACGGTGCCGTATTCGCTCATCAACAGCATTGAAGGCATCGACAGTGACGACGTGGGCGCTTTGGCGAATATTCCGCGCCAGATAGAGGGCGTGGATATCGGCATATGTATCAAGGAAAGAAAAAAAGGTATCTTCAAGGTGTCTATGCGCTCGAGTGAGCTTGTAAACGTTGCGGATATCTGTATAAAATTCGGCGGCGGCGGTCACGCGCGTTCGGCGGGCTGTTCGTTTACGGACTGCACCATAGAAGAGGCGGAAGAACAGATCGCCAAGGCGTGCGGCTACTATATAGCGGCGCTCGGATGATGATACAGGCTGATATGGACGGGATCATTGTCATCAATAAGCCCATGGAATTCACGTCCTTTGACGCGGTGGCGGTCGTGCGCGGCTGCTATCACACCAAGAAGGTCGGACACAGCGGAACGCTCGATCCTATGGCTTCGGGCGTGCTTCCCATTTTTATCGGGAGCGCCACAAAGGCGATCTCTATACTTCCCGACCACGACAAGAGCTATCGCGCGGGGTTTCGTCTCGGGATAACTTCCGATACGCTGGATATCTGGGGGAAGTGTTCCGAGCAGTGGGAGGTCAGCGTTTCCGAAACGGAGCTGAACGCCGTCATGGAGCGTTTTCGCGGGGATATCACGCAAGTGCCGCCTATGTATTCCGCTTTGAAGATCAATGGTCAGAAGCTCTGCAATCTGGCGAGGCAGGGCATAGAGGTGGAGCGCAAGCCGCGCCCCGTCACGATCTCGCGTCTGGAGCTTATAAGCTTCGATGGGCGTGATGGCATTATAGAAGCCGACTGCTCTTCGGGAACATATATCCGCTCACTGGTCGACGATATCGGGGCTGCTCTGAGCGTCGGGGCGGTCATGACAAGTCTTGTCCGCACAAGAGCCTGCGGGTTTTCTCTCGAGGAATGTGCCGAGATCGAGCCATTGAGGACTATGACCGACGAGGACAAGGCGGCGCTTTTGAGACCTATTGAGGCGGTGTTCTCCGAATATCCCGTTATCGCGCTCGACGAGGAACAGCAGCGGCTGTACTTGAACGGCGTGAGGTTGGACGCGGAGAGACTGCACTGTGAGACTAAAGAAGGCTTGCGGTACAGAATATACTGTGAGAAATTTGTCGGCATAGCCGATATCGTAAACGGCGAGCTGGTATCTGTAAAGCGTTTTCTATAAATAACAAAGCATTGTGTATTTGATGATCTTGGATCACAGCAATTGTCCATTGTCAATTATACATTGTCCGTTGGAACTATGGCGGTGGTAAATATACTGATAGATATAACATACGGCGCGCCGCCGTCCGAAAAGACCGCCGCCGCGCTGGGATACTTTGACGGACTGCACCTCGGACACATGGGCGTTATCAACGCCGCCTTCCGACAGCGTGAAAAAGGGCTCAAGCCCGCTGTCTTCACATTCAACTGCGACACGACGCTGCCCAAGTTCAAAAGCCCCGAGGACATCATCTCATTCGAGAATAAGCGCGAGCTCCTCGGCAAGCTCGGCGTGGAATATATGTTCGCTCCCGACTTCGCCGCCGTCTGCGGTCTTCCGGAGGAAGAATTCGTAAAGCGTATCTTAGCGGAGCGTCTCAACGCGGGCTTCGCCTGCTGCGGTAAGAATTTCCGCTTCGGACTGGGCGGTCACGGAACGCCCGAGTCACTTATGAAGATCGGACAAAAGTACGGTATTTCCGTGGAAATAGTGGAGGACGTCTGCCTTGACGGCAAGCTCATCAGCTCCACACATATCCGCGAGCTGATAAGGGAAGGCAAGATCGAGGAAGCCAACCGCCTTCTGGGCTACGACCTGTGGTTCAGACTTCCCGTAGTTTGCGGGAACGGTCTGGCGCGTACTATGTCGTACCCCACCATAAACCAGATCATACCCGAGACCAACATTATCCCGCGCTTCGGCGTTTACGCAAGCCGTGTGGAGCTTGGACAGGAAAAGCACTGCGCGATCACCAATATCGGCATACGCCCCACCGTAGTAAGCGGCGGCGGAACGGTCATGGAAACGCATATCTTCGATATCGATGAGGATCTTTACGGGCAGAATATAGCTCTCTCGCTGTGCTCGTTCATACGTCCCGAGCGGAAATTCTCAGGTCTCGATGAATTGAAAGAACAGATAGATATAGATATCGGCAAGGCGCAGAAGCATTTCGATTATCTTGAACAGCGCGCCTTATCAAAATAAAATGAAAACAGAAAGGAATTGATCATAATGGAAGTCAGAACACGATTTGCGCCCTCTCCTACGGGTTATATGCACATAGGAAACCTTCGCACGGCGCTTTACACATATCTCCTCGCCAAAAAGAGCGGCGGAAAGTTCATCCTGAGAATTGAGGACACCGACCGTGAACGCTATGTTGACGGCGCTGTGGACGTTATTTATAAGACCCTGCGCGACTGCGGTCTCAACTGGGACGAGGGTCCCGATATCGGCGGCGATTACGGTCCTTATGTACAGAGTGAGCGCATGGGAATGTTCAAGGACTACGCCGAGGAGCTGGTAAAGAAGGG